>JAISRW010000233.1 GCA_031273405.1 Treponema sp. | reverse complement strand
ATCGACCTCAGGTTTATCAACCCCCTGAATTACGAGAAGATCGTAGAATCGGTCAAAAAGACGGGCCGCCTCCTCCTGGCAAGCGACGCGGTGGAGCGGGGTTCCTTCCTCCATACCGTTGCTTCCAACGTGACCCAACTGGCCTTCGACTATCTGGACGCGCCGCCTGCGGTGGTGGGAAGCCGCAACTGGATCACCCCGGCGCCTGAGTGCGAGGAATACTTCTTCCCCCAGGCATCCTGGATCGTCGACGCCGTCCACGAGAAGATCCTGCCCCTCAAGGGTTACGAGCCTTCAACGGTGCAGACCACCCTGGATATTCTGAGAAAGAACAGGCTGGGCGTATGAGCGGAACCGGTTACCCCGCTATCCTGAACGATCCCAGGGCCGGGAGCGCCGGGAGGATCGAAGCCCTCGAAGCTTTTGCCCAGGGGCTCAAAGGTATGCCGGCCTTTACGGGGGAAATCAACAACCACATCCACACCATCTACAGCTTTAGCCCCTATACGCCGGCCATGGCGGCCCTCAAGGCAAGGGAGGCCGGCCTTGAAGCGGCGGGTTCGGTGGATCACGATTCTTACGCCGCCGCCGGGGAAATGCGGCGGGCCTGCGAGATCCTGGGCCTCGGTTCCGTCACCGGCTTTGAGCTGAGGGTGAGCTTGAAGCATACTGAATTTGGGGAGCGCAAGATCAACAGCCCCGACTCCAGGGGGATAGCCTACATCACCGTTCAGGGTATCCCGGCGGGGAAGGCAGGCGCGGTCCGGGACTTCCTCGCGCCTATCAGCGCGGCCCGGCAGGAACGGAACCGCCTGATGACAGGCAACATCAACAGTATCCTTGCCGCTTCCGGCATTGAGGGCCTCGATTATGACCGGGACATCCTCCCTCTCTCCATGAGAAGCGAAGGCGGAAGCGTCACCGAGCGGCACCTTCTCTACGCCCTGGCGTTAAAGCTGATAGATGAGGCCGGCCGGGGCGAAGGGCTTCTCAAATTCCTCAAGGATAAATTCAGCCTTGAGGCAAGGGGCAAAAACCTGGGCTATCTTCTGGATGCCGACAATCCCTTTTATACTTACGATCTCCTGGGCCTTCTCAAAGGTTCCTTTAACGACAGAACCTTTATTCAGCCTAACGCCGAAGAATGTCCGGCAGCGGAGACCGTCACGGCCTTCGCAAAATCCATCAACGCCGTTCCGTCCTACGCCTATCTGGGGGACGTAAGCGACTCGGTCACAGGAGACAAAAAGGCCGAAAAGTTTGAAGACCAGTACCTGGAAGAACTCATCCCCCGGTTAAAAGATTTCGGCTTTCAGGGGGTCACCTACATGCCCCCCCGGAATACCGCGGAACAGCTCAAGCGTCTCCACGTTCTTTGCGCGGCCGAGGGGTTCATCGAGATTTCGGGGGTAGACATCAACAGCCCCCGGCAGTCCTTCAACTGCCCCGAAATCAGGAGGCCCGAATTCGCGGGGCTTCTGGATACTACCTGGGCGCTGGCGGGTCACGAGAAGCTGGCCTCCGGCTGTCCCGAAAGGGGCCTTTTTAACCCCGCCGACCCGCTGGCGGACAGGCCCCTGAACGAAAGGGTCGCCGCCTTCGCGGAGATAGGGCGGCAGGGCGTTAAATTTCCGCAACGCGGATAAGGAGATAATACTATCGATATGAAGGCCGATGTGAAAACCGAAGCGTTATTAGCGCCTCTCATCCGGGGGGCGATCATGGAAAAGACCCGCTGCCCCTGGGTCGTAAGTTTTGTTCCCGGTGGAGAGGGGGGAGGAGCCGGGGAGCTTTCCCTCGACCTTGAGGCGGAGGACGAAAAAACGGGGGCGGAAAAAATTACCGCCGCCTTTTGGGAAAGCGCTTTCTTTAAAGAAAACAAAATCCCCCTCAGAATCCGCGTCAACTGTAACGGCGCCGCCTATTACTACCTGAGCGCCCCGTACCGGGAAGGAATCGAAAAAATCCGCCGGGGAGAACAAAAAGACCCCTGGGAACTTGAAGGGAAGCTCGACAGCGCCAGAAGCAGCGTGGTTTCGGGAAAGATCGATTACGGCCTTTCCCGCGCCGAGGTGGTCAAGAACCGCATCGCCCTGGTTACCGGCGGCGCCCAGGGCTTTGGGGAGGAGATAACCAGGGGGCTTGTTTCCGCGGGAGCCCTGGTTTTTATCGCCGACCTCAACAGGGCGGGGGCCGAAAAGCTCGCCGCCGCCCTCAACGAAGAATACGGCAAGATGACGGCCATTCCCGTCGAGGTGAACGTAGGGGACGAGGCTTCGGTAGAGGCCATGGCCGAGACCATGGCCCTAAGCTGCGGCGGCGTCGATCTCTGCGTCAGTAACGCCGGGGTGCTCAGGGCCTCCGCCATTCTCGAACAGGACATCCCTTCCTTCCGCCTTGTTACCGATGTCAACTATGTGGCCTTCGCGATCGTAACAAAACATTGCGGCCGCCTCATGAGGGCCCAGCACGCGGCCTCTCCCTCATGGATGGGGGACATCATCCAGATCAATTCCAAGTCCGGCCTCGAAGGGTCCAATAAAAACGGCGCCTACGCGGGCAGCAAATTCGGGAGCATAGGGCTGGTTCAGAGTTTTGCCAAAGAGCTGGTGGAATACAACATAAAAGTAAACGCCCTGTGCCCCGGCAACTTTTTTGACGGCCCCCTCTGGGCCGACCCGGAAAAAGGTCTTTTCGTGCAGTACCTCAAGACGGGGAAGGTTCCGGGCGCCAAAACCGTGGAGGAGGTCAAGGCCTTTTATGAATCCAAGGTTCCCATGGGCAGGGGCTGTACCGGCCCGGATGTTATCCGCGCCATACTCTACCTGGTGGAGCAGATCTATGAAACCGGTCAGGCCCTGCCCGTCACAGGCGGCCAGGTCATGCTGAATTAAAAAATCAACCACAGACCACACAGACATCACGGACGAAAGCGAAATTTCAAACAAAACGTCCGTGCGGTTCGTGTGGTCCGTGGTTAAATTTCTTTTTTACTAAGAGGAGCAAAGAACCATGAAGACAAAAGCGGTGCGTATTTACGGGCAGAACGATCTGAGGCTTGAGGAATTTGAACTTCCCAAAATAAAAGACGATGAAATTCTGGCCAGGATTGTTTCCGATTCAATCTGCATGTCCAGCCACAAGCTGGCTATGCAGGGGAATAACCATAAAAGGGTGAGGGAAGATCTGGCCAAGTCCCCCTCCATCATCGGCCATGAATTCTGCGGCGACCTTGTGGAAGTCGGCGCACGGTGGAAGGAGCAATTCAAGGCGGGAGACAAATTCGCCATCCAGCCGGCTCTTAACGCACCGGGTGCTGACGGCAAAGCGACCCTTTGGGCGCCGGGCTATTCGTACCGGTTCATAGGCGGCGACGCTACGTACGTCATCATCCCCAAAGAGGTGATGGAGATGGGCTGCCTCCTGGAGTACAGGGCCGAGAGCTTTTACCTGGGTTCCCTCTCGGAGCCCATCTCCTGTATCGTAGGGGCCTATCACGCCCAGTACCATACCAAGAACGGTTCCTACGTTCACGACATGGGAATCGTGGAAGGCGGCTCCCTGGTTCTCCTGGCCGCGGCGGGGCCCATGGGCCTGGGCGCCATAGACTACGCCGTCCATTGCAACAGGAAGCCGGCGCTGCTCCTGGTCACCGACATTGACGACGCCAGGCTTAACAGGGCCGCTTCCATATTCAGTCCCGAAGAAGCGGCGAAGGCGGGGGTAAAGCTTGTGTACGCAAATACCAAAGACATGGCCGATCCCGCGGCCCGGCTAAGGGAAATCAACGGGGGGAAGCTCTTTAACGATGTCTTTGTTTTTGCCCCCGTAAAGCCTGTGGTGGAACTGGCGGACAAGCTCCTGGGAAGCGACGGCTGCCTCAACTTTTTCGCCGGCCCCACGGACCCCGCGTTTTCAGCGGCCTTCAACTTTTACAACGTCCACTACGAGTCCCATCACCTGGTGGGAACCTCCGGGGGCAACACGGACGACCTCAAGGAATCTATCGCCATGATGAGCGCGAAGAAGCTGAACCCTTCGGCCCTGGTTACCCACATAGGCGGGCTCAACGCCGTGGCGGAGACCACCATCAACCTGGACAAAATCCCCGGAGGCAAGAAGCTCATCTACACCCACAAGAACCTCCCCCTCACCGCCATCGACGAATTCGCGGAGAAGGGCAAGGACTATCCCTTCTGGAAAACCCTGGGAGAGATCACCGCCCGAAACAACCGGCTCTGGTGCAAGGAAGCGGAGGATTATCTCCTCGCCAACGCCCCGAACATTTGACCGCGAAGTATAGGAAGCGTGGAGAGGGAACGAGGGAGCAAGAAGGAAGGCTCAGCGTGCGGGGGGATATTGAGGCGGTTGCTTCCGTGCCGTTTTGTCTTGAGGTGGAGGAAGGAAACGGCGGGGGCAACGCGGGTGATGGTGATACGCCGTATCAAATGTCGTGGACATTCTCTTCAGCAATTTTGTTTTTAAGAAATTCAACCACTAAAAGCACGAAAGACACGAAAGGGGCATCGCGTTTTCCTTTGCATTCGTAATGTGTTTACATGCAACGGTAAGACCTTTGGCGGCCTTTGTCTATCGTTCCCTATAGACAGTAAGCCGCTCACTGTCCTTTGCGGCCGTTCCCTGTCTTTTGCGGACCGCTCACTGTCTATGAGGAGCGATTCGCGGTACTTTGCAGACCCCCTGCCGTCTTTTGGGAGCGGTTTCCTGTCTCTTGCGGACTGTCTACTGTCCCTAGTGAGGCGTTTGCCGTCTATGGGGAGTCGTTTCCCGGTATCCGCCGCCTATTCCTCATACGCCCTATACACTGCCGAAGGGCTCCGCACGGGGCTAAACCGGCTGTTTTCCCGCCCCTAAGGCGGGTGACCCGTTCTTGGGGTGGTAGGCAACGCCCGCCCAAGCCGGGCAATATATATTAAGGAGGCTTTTTATGCAAAAACTCGATAAACTTTTCGGGATTGCTGTCATCGGAGCGGCAATCATGGCCGGACTGGCGGGGTGCAACACGCTCCAGTCGATTGCGGTACAACCGCCTGCGCGGACGGTGTTTGGCCAAGG
>JAISRW010000204.1 GCA_031273405.1 Treponema sp. | reverse complement strand
TCCGAAACCCCTACAGTATACCAAATACCCGCATGTTTTTATCATAGCTCCGTGGTTTGATTTCATTATGCCTTCTGTATAATACAGAACACTAGCAGCCTGTTGCTCTTGTAGGTTTTTATGGCTTTTTAGTTAAAAAAGCCATAAAAACCACGATAAATGGACATGCTTTCGGAGTTTGTAAGGTAAATCGAACCGAAGGTTCGCAACCGCCTAATAGGTGGTTTTTTGAGATTATATGCGCGAAGCGCAACAGGCTGCTAGCAGTTTGTTGCGCTTCGCTTATGAAACCTCCAAAAATCGCCTGCAAGGCGATTTTTTACCTTAGCAAACTGCGTTCGAACCTTTGGTTCGCGGATGCCCAATAATCGTGGTTTTTGTGACTTTTTTGCTAAAAAAATTCACAAAAACCTACAAGCGCAACAGGCTCCTAGCTGGCGGTTTTCAGTCTAAATGCGGCGCCGGCAGCCTTTCCTCAGGATGTTCCACGAAGTACCCTTGCCAGGCCCGCTCCGTTCCGGCCAGATTCTGCTCCCGGTTGAGGAGGGTCTTCACGTAGTTCCCCCACTTGAGGTTATCGCAGAAATAGCCGAAAAAGCGCCGGGCGCGGCTCAAATGAAATTCCGGCGGCTGATATTTCGCCAAAAACCCCAAAAATTTCAGGCCTGTTTCTTCAATATTAATATCCGTATCAATATCAGCGCCCGGCGCCCCGGCAAAAACCCAGGGTTGCCTGACGGCCAGACGGCCGATCATGACCGCGTCGCAGTCCTCGGCCCGGCGGCGCATTTCGGCCCCTGAGGCTATGTCCCCGTTGCCTGCTAGGGGTATGCGGAGTTCCTTTCTAAGGGCCGATACGTATTCCCAGCGGGCCCGGCGGCGGAACTTTTCTCCTCCCAGGCGGGGGTGGAGGGTGATAAGCTCCACCCCGGCTTCCTCAAGGCGGCGGCAGAAACGGACAAGATAGTCAAAATCAACCGTTCCGGGCTTCCCCGCCCCAAGCCTTAGTTTGACGCTGAGCCGCTTCTTTACCGGTTTACGGACCATTTCTATCAATTTTCCGGCTTTGTCTATGGATTCCATCCAGCGAATCCCTGCGCCAGTGCGGGTTATGGCCGGGGCGGAGCAGCCCATGTTGATATCAATGCCGAGGCACTCCAGCCTGTCCAGGAGGCCGGCCGCTTCGGCAAGCCGGCCTGGATCGCCGCCTGTAAGCTGGTAAACGACTTTTCCGGGGCAGGGGCCTCCGTCGGCGTACCAAGGCTCGAAAGGCCCCCGGGCAACAAAGGCTCCGGCGCTGATCATTTCCGTAAAGTACTCGTCGGCGCCAGAGGCGCCGTTGGCTCCCCCAAAGGATTCAATCAGCTCCCGGAGAGGGCGGTGGCTTAATTCGGCCATAGGAGCAAGTATAAAAGCCGGAGTCATGATACTATCATCCTCACAAGGATTCGCATTCCCGAATGCCCATAACATAATTGATACTTGGGAGTATTATCGGTACAATAGGATTAAGTCAAGGAGAAGAGCAAAAAGCTCTTGACTTCCGGCATTCTTTGCCATAGAGTATAAAGATAAGAGGAGCAAGTCGCATGATTGCAAAGAGTGATATGCCCAACATCAACGATAAACCGCCGGAGGGGACAAAGCCGGAAGGCGGGTCGTACCGGGTTCTTGTGGTTGATGATTCCATGTTTATAGCAAAACAGCTTGGCCAGATCTTTACTTCCGAGGGATTTGAAGTCGCGGCAACCGCGGCTGACGGGGCCCAGGGGGTAGAACAATATAAAGCATTATACCCCAATATCGATCTGGTGACCATGGATATCACCATGCCTGTTATGGATGGTGTTTCCGCACTGGAAAAGATACTGGAATTTGACAAAGACGCCTGTGTGATTATGGTTAGCGCTCTGGGAAAAGAGGATGTGGTAAAAAAATCCCTTCTTATGGGCGCAAAGAGCTACATTGTTAAACCTCTGGACCGGAAAAAGGTGCTGGAACGGGTCGTTTCGGTGTTGAAACGTTAAAAAGCCCTTTGCTTTTTTATATCTGAGGTAGTTCCATCGGACCTGAGGCCCGTAATGTCGGATTTTGGAACCGGCTCATCTACTCAATCGGATCTGTTCTAAGAGTTTGTGGGGCTTTTGCCCCAAAATCGTATAAATTTGTAATTTATTGCAAATTTATACCTTGCAAACTCTCATCAAACCTCTGGTTCGCGGAGCCCATTAATTGTGGTTTTTATGGCTTTTTTTGTTAAAAAGACCATAAAAACCTACAAGTCCCACAGGCTCCTAGGACTTTAGTTTTGGGCGGTAGAGTAAAAGTTAGCGGTTTTAAAACCGGCTCAAATACTTGGAGATTAAATGAAAACTCAGGCTATTGCCGATTATATTTATTGTATCCATGTGGATATTCAGACCACCGACCTTTTTGAAGGGATCTGGCCCATCCCCAAGGGCGTCTCCCTTAACAGTTATCTCGTAAAAGGCGAAAAAACGGCTTTTATCGACCTCTTTCGGGACTGGAACGGCGCGGCAAAAGAGGCCGAGGAGGCTCTTGCGGCCGCCGGCATGGGCTTTTCGGAGGTTGATTATCTCATTCTTAACCATCTGGAGCCGGATCATACCGGCTGGCTCAGGGAATTCAGGGAAAAGAACCCGAAAGCCGAGATAATTTCCACCGCCAAGGGAATTGAACTGGTTAAATCGTTCTATAAGATTGACACCGGCCTCAGGGCGGTAAAAGACGGAGACACCCTCGATTTGGGGGGCGGCAGGGTTCTCAGTTTTTTTGAAATCCCCAACGTTCACTGGCCCGAGACCATGGCCACCTGGGAGCCCCAATCGGGGGTCCTCTTTTCCTGCGACGCCTTCGGTTCCTTCGGCTCCCTGGGCGAAAAGGTCTTTGACGACGAATACGATCAGGCGGAACACGCCTTCTTTGAGGGCGAAACTCTTCGTTATTACGCCAATATTGTTTCTTCCTTTTCGGTTTTTGTGGAACGGGCCGTTCAGAAGCTTGCCGCCTTGGATATACGCTGCGTAGCCCCCAGCCACGGCATGGTCTGGAAAAAAAACCCCGAAGTTATCATCGAACGCTATTCCCGGTACGCCTCCTACGCCAAAGGAAAGACCGAGAAGGAAATCGCCGTCATCTGGGGTTCCATGTACGGGAATACCAAGGCGGGTGTGGACGCGGTCATCCGGGGCATTGAGGCCGAGGGCGTTCCCTATACCTGCCGCCGGGTTCCCGATGAAAACATTTCCTGGGTGCTGGCGGACGCCTATAAATGCGGCGCCCTGGTTTTGGCCATGCCCACCTATGAATACGCCATGTTCCCGCCCATGGCATACGTGCTCGACATTTTTAGGCGCAAACACATATTCGGGAAAAAGGTCCTGCGTATAGGCTCTTGGGGCTGGGTAGGAGGCGCCAAAAAGGATTACGAGGCGGCCATCGCCGGCCTTAAATGGGACAGCCTTGAACCGGTCGAATGGGCCGGCTATCCCGCCCCCGAAGACCTCGCCCGCCTGGAAGACCAAGGCCGCAAACTTGCGTTGGCTGTTAAAGAGATGATCTGAGTAATCTTCGGCACGAATAAAGCTAATTTTCGTGATACTCAGGTATATGCGATATTTCATATGAGCCGGTTCCAAAATCGGTTATTTTGAAACCGGCTCTTGCGGTTTTTCAGGCTAAAGCCTTACAAAACTGCGGTTTTCAAGGTTGTGGTTCCAAAATTTGACATTTTGGAACTGCCTCATATGTTCTTCTTGTTCTCAAGTGCTTGGGGACCCACAGGGTCCCTCACAAAGGGGTTCCGCCCTTTCGCTCCAATCGGCTCATTGAGGGGCAAGCCCCTTGGGACTAAAGTCCCTTAGCTAAAAGCCCCCCCCATTCCGCCGATTTCCGCTATCCCCCGCAGGCGACTGAATAGTTACGTCTAAACAAAGTGAGCTTTCCCCATCGAACCGAAGCTTCGCGGTTCGCACTAACCGAGTTTTGGGAAAAGCTCGATATTGCAGGATTTTGATTTTTATTTCATACTGATGGCATGATAGCCCGTGATGATGAGAATGTTTTTTTGGATATGACGGTTAACCGGTTTTTGAAATACGCCGCTTATTGGACCACCAGCGACCGGCATATCGAGGCGACCCCTTCCACGCCGGGGCAGTGGGAATTGGCCAAGGCTCTGACGGCGGAGCT
>JAISRW010000168.1 GCA_031273405.1 Treponema sp. | reverse complement strand
TGTAAATTTGACATTTCTGGTCTTTCGTAAGTCATTGTATTATAAAGACTTAGGATTTCAGAAAAAGATCGAAAATCACGAAAACAGAGTTTTCGGAGGGGACTCAAAAGTAAAACCGCCGGTTGGTGACACCGGACCGTAGCCACCATAACCGGGTTTTGGAACCGCCTCGGATACCTGAGCAGGTTACAAATAGACGCTCTTTTCCCTGAAGGCGGACCTTAATCCGCCTCGATGTCGATAAATTTAAACGCTCCCGCGTCGAAGAGCCCCCGGTCGCTGATCTTCAGTTCCGGAATCACCAGGAGGGACATGAAGCAGAGGCTCATGAGGGGCTCAAGGTCTGCGTTGATTCCCAGCTCCCGGACGGCCTTTTCTTTGAGAGAAGCCAGCTTCGCCGCCACCTCCCCGCCGCCCAGATCGCTCATGAGCCCTCCCAGGGGAAGGGGAAGATCCTCCAGGATTTTGCCGTCCCTCGCAAGGACGGCCCCGCCGCCCAGGACAATGAGGCGCTCCACCGCCGCGGCCATATCGGCATCGCCGGTTCCCGCGGCAATGATGTTATGGGAATCGTGGGAAACCGAAAGGGCGGCGGCGCCTCTTTTTATGCCGTACCCCCGGAGAAGGCCAAGGCCAACATTCCCCGTGTTTTTGTGGCGTTCCACCACGGCGATCTTGACCACGTCCAGGGAGGGGTCGTAGCGGAAGCAGCCCGCGCCGTTGCGGTTCACCCTGGCCCTGCCCTTCCCGGTGACCACGGTTCCGGCCTTGAGGTCTATCACCCAGACCTGGTCCGACGAGAGGGGGAGCTTGAGCCTCTCCGGGGAAAAATCCCTTACCCCCATGCTGCCCCGCACCGTCCCGCTGTCGGCCTGGGGCAGAGGAAGGAGGCAGACCCCTTCCCTGGCGGCCAAAACGCCCCGGAGGAAGACCCGCTGAGCCTTGAATTCCCGGAGGTCTTTTACCAGAACCAGATCCGCCCTTTTCCCCGGAGCCAAGCCCCCCCGGTCGTCCAGGCCGAAACATTCGGCGGGGTTCAGGGTGGCCATCCTTATGGCGGTCATGGGGTCAAGGCCCTCTTCCACGCAGATCCTGAGATCCTTGTCGATGTGGCCTTCCTCCAGGATGGTTCCGGCCTGGCAGTCGTCGGAACAGAGGAGGCAGCGACGGCTGTTTTCCCTCGTCACCGCGGGGAGGAGCCTGCGGAGATCCCGGCAGGCCGATCCCTGGCGGAGCATTATGTACATTCCCCGGGAAAGCCTTTCCCGCATTTCTTCGGGGGAGGAGCACTCGTGCTCGGTATGGATAAAACCGGCCATGTAAGCGTTAAGGCCCTTGCCGCTGAGGCCGGGACTGTGGCCGTCTATCAGCTTGTCCTTCTCAAGGGCCAGGAGTATCTTGGCGAGTATCTTTTCGTCCCCTCTGATGAGCCCCTCATAGTCCATCATTTCCCCGAGCCCCAGGACTCTTTCGTTTTCCAGGGGAAAGCGGAGATCCTCCGCGTCCAGCACCGCCCCGGCGTTCTCGAAGGCTGTGGCGGGTACGCAGGAGGGGGCCATGAATTTAATATCCAGGGGCAGTCCCTCCGCGGCCCTGAGCATATAGTCGAACCCGGCCATGCCTCGGACATTGACAATCTCGTGGGGATCGGCGATCAGCGCCGCCGTACCCAGGGGGATGAGGAGGCGGGCCAGCTCGGAAGGGCTCAGAAAGGAGGATTCAATATGAATGTGGCTGTCGATATAGCCGGGAAGCACATAGAGCCCCCCGGCGTCCAGGGTTTCCCGGCCTTCGTAGCTCCCTTTTTCGCCCAAGGCGGCTATGAGCCCCCCCGAAAGGGCAAGGTCCCCTTCGATAAAGCCGCCGGAATACACATCGGCAATTATGCCGTTCCGTATCACCAGGTCCGCCGGAACCCTCCCGGCCGCGGTATCTATCAGGTTTTTAAGTTCTTTTTTGTCCATAATATAAAATACTAAAGCAAATTTCCGGATTGCACAAAGGCTGTAACTGCTCAGGCAACAATTTTACTTTTACCACTATTTTTTACCACTATTTATGGAGAAATTTAACCACAGACCTCACGGACAGTTCCGCGGACCGCACGAGAATTTAACCACGAAAAACACGAAAGACGCTAAAAAAGAGAGGCAAAGATAACGATGAGGAAACGGGCGCCGGAGGACCATATAGTCCACTTTATCATTGAGCGGTAGGGAAACTGGACATTCAGAGGGTATTCAAACCCGGACAGTAGTGTTTCGGCTTACAAGCGGCGAACGGGAAGCGCTGATAACAAATCCGGATAAGGGGGAAGTGGAAGATACCGCGTTTCCCGAGTTGTATTACAAGCGACGGCCCATAGAAACGAAATACAACCAAGTGAAACAGAAGTTTGAAAAGAGAAAACTTCAGCGGGTGGCTGGTAGAGAATATCAAGCAGGATTTTTACGCGATGATGACGGTATCGAATATGCTTTCCGGCGGACTGAGGGAAGCGGACAAAGAGATAAGCCAGCAGTTTGTTGCGCTTCGCGCATAAAACCTTAAAAATCGCCTGCAAGGCGATTTTTTACTTTACAAATTGCGTAAGGATGCCCAATAATCGTGGTTTTTGTGACTTCTTTTTGCTAAAAAAAGTCACAAAACCTACAAGCGCAACAGGTTCCTAGGGCCGGACAAAGAAGGAGAGGCGATACGAATACCGAGCCAATGTGAACCACGCAGTGGGGGTATTGAAGGACCGGCTCATCGAGATACTGATAACGGATGACCGCCTTACCCGGAAATACTTATATCGGGAACTGGTATCGGAGATAAAACGGCGGATAGTCCCGATACGGCCAAAGCGTGAAGCGGCAAGGAAAGAATACCTGAAGAACCCTCATTTCCACCACAATCACAAATCAAACTGTTGATAGGGTTTGGTGGGGGGATCATACCATTCCCTTAACTTGTTGACAGTGGGAAGTCTCCCCCTCCGCTCCAGCCCTACGGGCTTACGCTACCCCCTCTGCGGGGCTCTGCCCCGCCGGGGGGGCCTTGAGCCCCCCGGACCCCAGGGCCATTGCATTTACTTTCCGAATAGGACAGTAAACATGTAATCCAGGTTCATAGCGGCGGTAAATCTCCGTTTAGGGCCGGTAATCTTTTTCTTCCTGGCTGGACGGGGGCCTGGGGCGGCCCGAAGGAGTGACAACGCCATTTTCCTCAGCGTAGTCAGATTTTCCGGCGCATGGTCTTTCGTTACATGCGATGCGTCTTCCCGAAAGAGTACATCCAAGCTCCAGTGCAGCCCGTTTTCTATTGCCCAGTGACCGCGAATTATCCGGTAAAACTCCTCCGCACTCACCTCGGCATTACTGATAAAATACCGGTCCGTCTGGGCTCTCTCCCCGTTCACCGTCCGAAAACTCCGGTACTGGAGGATTGTGTTCAGGTCTTTCCACGCCGCCTTGCCGGAAAGCCAGTCAATGTCCGTAACGGCCCTGACTTCCCGTTGTTCCTTCCGCCCGTGTCCTGTTTCCTCATCCGTTACCCATATGTCTTCAGGTAAATCCCGTATCACTCCCGTTTCCAGACCTTCAAAATAATCCTTGATCTCTTCGTGCAATCCCGGCTGATTA
>JAISRW010000062.1 GCA_031273405.1 Treponema sp. | reverse complement strand
AAACTGCGGGGCCTCAAACAACTGCATGAATTAAAGGAAAATCCGTAACAGGGTGACAGTCATCGTTTTCAACCATTCAAAGCGTGATTACATATCATCAAGAAAATTTAACCGCGAAGGCGCATAAGGCGAAGAAGGAAGAGGAAAAGATGGAGTGTTGTACTAAAACCTTATTCGCCTTCGGCGCCTTTGCGGTTAAAATTCTTCAATCTAAGTTATTTCCCAACGATTGAAGGGGTGACAGTCATCATTTTTAAAAGAACCGCGGCAGGAAGGTGGACAGCCATGGGACATAGGTCACGAGGAGTACCACTACCAACTGGATCAGCAGGAAGGGGAGTACATACCGGCATATCTTCACGAAAGGCTTCTTGAACCGGTAGGTTGCCAGGAACAGGTTGAGCCCTATGGGCGGCGTAAGGAAACCTACTTCCAGGTTGGTGATGAAGATGATCCCTAAATGTACCGGGTCTATGCCGTAGGCCTGTCCCAGGGGCAGTACCAAAGGCAGGATGATCAGGATGGCGGAAAAGATGTCCATCAGACAGCCGACAACCAGAAGGGACAGGTTGAGGAGCAGCAGGAAGACGTATTTGGACTCGACCGTGGCGCGCATCAACCGGGCAAGGGTTTCCGGGGCATGGGTATCCACGATGTAATAGGATAACGCCTGAGACAGGGCCAGGATGGAGAGAACCCCGCCTATAATCGGGAGGGCTTTCAGCAGAACTTGGGGTAGGGCGGAAACCTTGATTTCCCGGTGTACAAGCGCTTCCACGATAAAAACATACACGACCGCGATGGCCCCTATTTCCACCAGGGAGAAGAAGCCGGAAAAGTACCCGGCAATCAGGAATATGGGAAGGATGATCTCAAAGGCCGAATCTTTCAGGGAACGCAGGGAATTTTTAAGATGGAAAGGCTCCCTGGGTATCTTGATTTTGATTGAGGCGGCGATCCCGAAAACAATAACCGCGGCAATCAGGATGAATCCCGGGAGTATGCCCCCCGCGAACATGTGAATGATATTGGTTTGGCTGGTTGCCCCGACGAGAATTATGGGGAGACTCGGGGGGAAAAGGAGGCCTATGCTTCCCACCGAAGTGAGGAGGCCGATGGAAAACTTTTCAGGGTAGTCCGACAGGATAGAATAGAGGATGCCCCCCAGGGCGAGGATGGTTACCCCGGAAGCCCCGGTGAAGGATGTAAAGAAGGCGCAGATTATCACCGTGACGATGATAAGTCCCCCCGGAAGCCAGCCGAAAAAGTTCCTGAAGGTTTTTAACAGCCGTTCCCCCGCCTTGCTTTCCGACAGCAGGAACCCCGTTACGGTAAAGAGGGGAATGGCGACTATGCTGCTCTTGGTCAGGGCGGCATAGACCTGGCTGACCACTATCTCCATGGCCGCTCCTTCCGCCTGGAGCAGGACGAGGGCCAATCCCCCTATGACGGCGAAAAGGGGCGTTCCCGTAAAAGCCGCGAAGATAAGAATGGCGGCGGCCGGTATTTTCCCGTAATAGGCTAAATCGTAGAAAACATCGATATAGTCATAGACAGAATCGGGGATATCGAATTCCCATATAAATTTGGCAATAGACGGAAAGGCCGCCGCGGAGCCTAAAACAAGGGCCAGAACCGGAAGGAGGCGGGCCCATCCCTTTACCGGGGTCATCCGGGCAAAGCGGAAGGCGATAACGGCGTAGCCTATGGGCAGGACCAGGGCGGCAACCCGTTCCGGGATAAAACCGATGATGCGGTCGGAAAGGCCTATCTTGATAAAGGACAGGGAAGTCCAGGCGATGATGACGGTGACAAAGGCAGAGATAAGACCGCTGAGAATCAGGCTGAATCTTTTGAAGCGGCTTTCGGCGGGGATGTATTGGATAAGGGAAATGGAAAGATGTTCGGCTTTTTTGGTGGTGAGCATCCCCGAAAAGATACCCACCGCCAAAAGCAGCTGCACCAAAAGCCCCGAAGACGCGGGGACTCCCGTATGGAACACCGCCCTGGCAACGGCCTCCGCGACGGGCAGCAGCGTCATCAAAGCCAGGGCCGCATAACAAAAGCTCTGCTCAATGATCCATAACACATTTCCCGCAGATGAATTCGGTGTTAAAGGAGGCTTGTTTTTGTCAGGCGCGGTGTTTTCCATACCTTCCCCGGTTACCGCCGGCCCCGGTAAGCCTGCAACAGGGCGGTGATTCTTTCGTAAATATCCCGGTCAAAGACCGTACCGAGCAAGGCGGGCATAGCCTTGCCGGTATCGTCATACCATGCCTGTTCCTGCTGAGGGCTTAACTGGTTTATCCTGAGCCCGTGCTGCGTCATGGTTTTGATGACACCCGCTTCCAACTGCTGGGTAGACCGGTGAATTTCCTGTTCAACCCGTTTGGCAATCGCCTGGAGCTGGGACCGGTACTGGCGGGGCACGGAGGCCCAGGCTTCCCTGCTCAAAACTATGCCTCCCATAAAGGGGGCAATGTTGATGGACGCCATGTTTTTAACCACCCCAAAAAGCTGCATACTCCCCACATAAATAGGGCTTTGATAGACCGCGTCAACCATGCCGCCGTTCAGGGCAAAGAGGAGATCGTTGAGGGATACGGGGATCATCTGATACCCCATGGCCTTGAAGGCCTGCATCATTTCAAGCTCATTCTCGCCGCCGGCCAGTTTTTGTTTTTTAAGGTCCGCCGGGACAAAGACCGGTTCTTTTGAGAAGACCTTGATCCAGCCGACCTGGGCCCAGCAAAGGGTTAAGACGCCGCCGGTGTTGAGCTTTGCCTCAAGTTCAGGTTTCAGTTCGTTCAACACGATTTCGAGTTCCCGATCGTCGCGGATAAGGAAAGGACAGCTTAAGGTGATGATTCCTTTGGAGATGGAGTTTAATCCGAAGGAAGTCAAAACAGCGCCCTGGATTTGGCCTAAACGGAGCTGCTGCAGGACGGCAACCTCGGAGCCTAACACCCCGCCGTGGGAGACCTGGAGTTCCACTTCGCCGTTGGTTGTCGCGTACCATTCTTCGGCTATTTGGTTTATCGCCCGCCCCCAGGGGCTGTCTTCCGGTACAAGGGAGGCTATCTTGAGGACCTGTTTTCCGCCCTGCGGCCTTCTTCTTTGGGCATAAAGAGATTCGGAGCAAAAAATTCCCGGTAAAAGGACGGCCAGCGTTAAGATACATACGAATCTTCTCATAATACTCTCCTCAAACTATCCTCTAACGTTACCCGGTAAGAAAGCCGGATTTTCTATGTAAGTATTTTTAGAGCCGTTAGTACGCCCCTGAATATATACAGGACGCCGCCCGGCCCGGTTCATTCATCGCCCCAGTCCTCGTCGTCCCAATCTTCATCATCCCAGTCTTCATCATCGTCCAATAAGAAATAGTTTGACGCGTTATCCAGGAGGTACTGGGCTTTACGCTGGGATATGATGTTCACAAGCCTGTTGGAGGGATTCGCGTCGGGGTCCACGGCGAGGGCCGTTTCCAGGTATTCTTTAAAGGTTTCGTAGTCCTGGGCTGGTATGGAAACCGCCTGAGCATAGGAAATATAGGGCCCCGCCGACATACCCCCGGATTTTTCCACGGCTAACTTAAAATGGATGTCCGCCTTGGATTTATCGCCCCCCAGGAACGGCGGCAGGGACCCGTAGAACAGGATATAAAAATCGTCTATGGCGCCGCCGTTAAAATCAGGATCGAGTTCGTAGGCCCTTTGTATCATGGCGGATAGTTCCGGAATGCGCATCCCCAGTTCCAGGTTAAAGGGGTCCAGGGAATACGCCGAAAGAGTAGCCGCCACCGTCCAATAGAGGAGGGGGACATCCTCTTTTTTGAGCCTGGCAAGGTAGGCGTCAAGTTTCCCTTCCCGGCCGGCTTCGTTGAAACCGGGGTATTTCTTGTCCAGGCCGGAACGGAGTATCCCGACTCCCCTCAGGTAGAGCAGTCGTGCCCGCTCCCGTTCTTCCCGGCGTTCCCGGTACTCGGTGCGGGGCAGCATTTCCGCCGGCCCCTGGACAAAGGCGTTGGCGTACATCACAAAGAGGGAGCCCGTGGTCAGGATCAAGCCCTGGTGATCCGGCTGCGTGTCCAGGAGGGCTTCGTACATCTTTATCGCGAAGGGGAGGGCATCCCCCACAAGGCGCGGATCGGAATCCCCGGTAAAAACCGTGCCGGCGCCCGCGCCGGTTAGGGCATTGGCCACCGCTCTGGTCGCCATTTTGTTAATGGAACACCCGCTCAACAGAAACGTAATAGTACAGAAGCCGAACAACAGCGCCGCGTTACGGGCTCTCATCATCTACACCTCTCAATTAATTAATATCGTTATTCTCCAATGACCGCCCGTATCTCCTTCTTAATGGCCTCAAGTTTCTTCGCCGCTTCCGACTTTGCGGCCTCAAGTCCGCCGCTTCCTGCCTCGGCACAGCACGAAGCGTAGAATTTGATCTTAGGCTCGGTCCCGCTGGGCCGGGCGCTTACCACCGTTCCGTCCGTAAGGTAGAACTGGAGCACATCGCTCTTGGGAAGGTCCACCGTATCCGTATGACCGGGATTGCCGGGGTATTTCCAGACCGATTCCAGGATGTCCCGGACTTTCTCCACCGTAATGCCCCCCAGGGTTTTCGGGGGATTCTTGCGGTATTCATCCATGATGCCCTTCATAACGGCCGGTCCCTGAGGTCCCTGGAAGTATTTGGAAATCCCCAGTTCCTGCCAGTACCCGTTGATCAGGTAGAGTTCTTCCAGCCGGGTAAGGAGGCTTTTCCCCTTGCTCCGCCAGTAGAGGGTCATTTCGGCGGTCATGGCGGCGGCGGAAATCCCGTCTTTGTCCCGGACTTCCGGTTCCACAAGGTAGCCGTAGCTTTCCTCGGTGCCGTACACAACGGTATAGCCCTTCCCGTCGGTTTCGCTCCGCCGCCATATATCGGCTATCCACTTGAAGCCGGTAAGACACTCGAAACATTCGGCCCCGTAAAAGGCGGCAACCCGCTTCTGCATACCTGTGGTAACGATGGAATTTACCATAGCCGGTTTTACGGGCATTTTACCGGATTCTTTCAAAGAAAGAAAGATATAGTCCGCCAGGAGAGTACCAAGCTGGTTCCCGGTTAAAAGGGTGAATTCCCCCGCGTTACCGGATGCGGGAACGGCGATACCCAGGCGGTCGGCGTCGGGGTCCGTGGCCATGACCACATCGGCGGCGGTCTTTTTGCCCAGATTTACCGCCATTTCCAGGGCGGCGGCTTCTTCCGGGTTCGGGAAGGACACGGTGGGGAAGTCCCCGTTGCCCTCCCGCTGTTCAGGCACGGTGATAACCTTGAGCCCCAGGCTTCCCAGAACCGCTTCGACATGCATGGCGCCGGTTCCGTGCAGGGGAGTGTAGACGATCTTCACCTCCCCGGCTTTGGCCTTAATAAGGTCCGGCCTGAAAAGCCGGCTCCTGACCATGGCCTGATAGGGCTCGTCTATCCGCTCGTCGATTATTTCCAGGAGTCCCTTGTCCAGAGCCTCCGGGCGGGAGATCTCCTTAATGTCCGTAACGGCGTTTACTTCGTCGATGATCCCCTGATCGTGGGGGGCAATCACCTGGGAACCGTCGTTCCAATAGGCTTTGTACCCGTTGTATTGGGGAGGATTGTGGCTCGCGGTGACCACGATTCCCGTGTCGCAGCCCAGGCTTCTGATGGCATAGGACAGCTCGGGCGTGGGCCGCAGAGAGGAAAAGAGATAGGTTTTAACGCCGTTTGCCGCAAGTATAAGGGCGGCGGCTTCGGCGAATTCGGCGGAATAATGCCGGCTGTCATAAGCGATAACCGCTTTCAGCGTTCCCGACCTATCCTTATCCGGAAAGGCCTTTCTGACATACGCGGCCAGGCCCTGGGTGGCGCTCTTGACCACCAGGGTGTTCATACGGTTGTACCCGCCGCCTATAATCCCCCGTAAACCGCCCGTCCCGAATTCCAGGTTCCGGTAGAAGCGATCTTCCAGTTCTTTCCAGTCTTCCTTGGTCAAAAGGTCTTCCGCTTCTTTCCGAAATCCTGCATCCCGTTCCCTGGCGATATAATCCTTAGCCCGCCCGGTGATTGCGTTTTTATCCATTCTTTCTTCCCCCATCCTTCTTTCCTCTGGTTTTTCTCTAAAGTAACGCCTTGTTTCAGTATAATTGGCTTCGCCTTACTCGGCAAGGGTCCGGTTTTGGACGCAAAAACAATGAAAATAAACGATATAATCAAAAAAAAATCAAAAAATATTGTCAGACTAAGGATAGATGTTTATAATGTCAATACGGAAGGAGGGATGATTCTTTGTGGTGAACAAGCAGATATATCATGCGGCCTTTTGAGTCCGGAGTTTTGTTAAGAAAGGTGAGTTGGTTCCAAAATCTGACATATTGGAACCGCGTCAGGTATTAGTCGTGTTAAAATCGTCTGATTTACGAGCAAACAATTTAAGAGAAGGCAAAAGAGAAACCAATGGATAAAAAAGTTGTTCTGGTGGTTGACGATACTTCCATGTATCTTAGAACCGTGAAAATCGCGCTGGAAAAGCATTTTGACGTACGTTTGGCCAAATCGGGAGAGATCGCCCTCTCTATTCTGGGCGCGACAGAGGTCGATGCGATACTGCTGGACATCGATATGCCCGGCATGTCGGGGTTTGAAACCCTGGAAATGATCCGGAAACTTCCCAATGCGGTGGATACCCCGGTCATTTTCGTAACTTCCCATGTTACTACCGAGCTTATCGAACTGGCGCTGAAAAAAGGCGCTAAAGATTATGTGATGAAACCGTTTGAGCCCGACATTCTGCTGCGGAAGGTCTTTGCCGCGGCAAACGGAGTCGGCGTAAAGCATGTATTTATCACTAAGGACGGCAGATGTTTTATAGCTCCATCTAATGACATTACCGGGGTGAGTGCGGTATAATACCTAAAGAAGGCTCGTAAGAGTACGGCCAAGAGGTTGTTGTTATGGAGAAGAAGACTGTTTTAGCGGTGGATGACATGTCGATGAACCTGAGGACCATTAAAGTCATCCTGGAAGGAGAATACGACATACTCTTGGCCAAGTCCGGTGAACTCGCGCTGGACATTTTAAAAAAGACAAAAGTCGATCTGGTTTTGTTGGATATAGAAATGCCCGGTATAACCGGGTTTGAGGTTATCGACAGCATGAGGGACATCCCCGGTTGTGAGGAAACCCCGGTTATTTTTATCACCTCTCATGCCGCGCCCGACATGATCGTAACCGCCTACGACCACGGCGCCGGGGACTATATCGTAAAGCCGATCAATGCCGAAGTGCTGCGGCCCAAAGTACACGCCATTCTGTCAAAGAGGTGACTGACACCGTTTTTGCTTCGCCGGCATATCAAACTCCTCCTCGCCCTTATAAGCTATCGACCGTTTCAAGCGGCAGTTTCAGGCTTTCGGCGATAAACTCAGCCGAAAGTCCCACTGCTTTGAATTTTCGGGCCGCTTCCAGCTTCTCCTGGTCTGCTTCCGCGCGGCCTTCCTCCCTGCCTTCCGTACGGCCTTCTTCCAGGGCTTCCTCCCGGATGTATCGTTTCATGGCGCGGAAATCCTTCCGCCGCTTCTCCCGCTCATCCGCCAGCATACGCAGCCGTTCTCCCAGACTCAGCTTCTTTAGCTCCCCTACCACCTTCGTCACTTCCGGGTATTCCTT
>JAISRW010000060.1 GCA_031273405.1 Treponema sp. | reverse complement strand
AGATAAATAGGCGCTATCTCAAACTCGTTAGGCGCAACCTCGTTATGCTGGGTTTTGGCGGGAATCCCCACCTTCCACAGCTCATAGTTGAGTTCCCGCATAAAGGCGGCGACCCGCTCCTTAATGGCGCCAAAGTAATGATCCTCCATCTCCTGGCCCTTGGCCGGAAGGGCGCCGAAAACGGTCCTGCCCGTGAGCATCAGGTCGGGGCGCTCGTCATAGAAGCATTTGTCCACCAGAAAATACTCCTGCTCGGGTCCCACGGTCGTAAAGACCCGTTTGGAATCGGTGTTCCCCAGGGCCTTGAGTACCCGCAAGGCCTGTTTGGAAAGGGCGTCGATGGATTTAAGGAGGGGCACCTTTTTATCCAGGGCCTGGCCGTAATAGCTAATAAAGGCCGTAGGAATACAAAGGGTGGTCCCGGTAGGATCGGTCTTGAGGAAGGCCGGGCTCGTCACGTCCCAGGCGGTATAGCCCCTGGCCTCAAAGGTGGCCCGGAGGCCCCCGGAAGGGAAGCTTGAGGCGTCGGGTTCGCCCTTGATGAGTTCCTTACCCGAAAATTCCATAAGCACCTTGCCGTCTCCTGTGGGGGAGATAAAAGAATCGTGCTTTTCCGCCGTCAATCCCGTAAGGGGCTGGAACAAATGGGTATAGTGGGAAGCCCCTTTGGCAATAGCCCAATCCCGCATACACGCGGCGACAACTTCCGCGACTTCCAGAGTCAGTTCTTTTTCACCGTTCTGGACCGCTACAATCTCTTTGTAGATTTCTTTCGGCAGTCTTTCCCGCATAACCGAGTTGGAGAAAGAATTGGAACCATAGAGCTCCGTGACCGGGGTTTTAACGAAATCAATTTCCCCGCAGCAGCATTCCTCTGAACAACTTTTCATAAAATCCTCCATAAATAATAGTAACAAAAAAATATCAATTAACCAACCCCGCAGGGGCGGGTTTCAATCCGTTTAAAACGGGAGGACGGTGCGGCCAAAGCCACACCGTCCCGATTTTTTTACATTCCCGCGTTCCCGCCGGATTTTAACCCGTCATCGAAACGCTGCTCCTTTTTTATCTCCCGCCTGTGGCAGGAAGCCTGTTTTGCTTAGCCGATTAGCCGATTGCCGAGGAACCGGTCTCACCGGTCCGTATCCTTATGCATTCCTCGATAGGCAGAACAAAAACTTTTCCGTCTCCGATTTCTCCGCTTCTGGCGCCCCGGATAATGGCGTCAATAGTCGGTTTGACAAAATTGTCATTCACCGCGATTTCGACCCGGACTTTTTTCAGGAGGTTCACCTCCATTTCAATGCCTCGGAATTGTTCGATATAACCTTTCTGCTGCCCGCATCCCATGGCATTGGTGATCGACATTTTAAAAACTTCCGCCTTAAAAAGTTCCTGCTTTACCTCATTCAGCATATGAGGCTGTATATAGGCAATTATCAGTTTCATTCAATTCTCCTTCCTCATTGATAAGTTTCGTTTTGTGAAACTTTACATATTGCTGAAAATCTGGAAGCCGGAATAGGCTTCGGACTTGTGTTCGGACAGGTCAAGACCCATCAGTTCTTCCTTGGGAGTTACCCTGAGGCCCGTAATGGCCTTGATGGCAAAGAAGAGGAGAAGGCTCGTGACGGCCGCCCATGCGCCCACCGACACCACGCCGATAAGCTGCTTCCCAAGCTGGGTAAGGCCGCCGCCGTGGAGCAGACCCAAAACGCCGTCAGCTTCCGCATTGGCCCAGATGCCCACCGCCAGGGTGCCGAAGATACCGCATACGCAGTGTACCGAAACAGCGCCTACCGGATCGTCAACCTTGAGTACCTTGTCGATAAACTCGACAGAGAGAACCACGAGCACACCGGCAATGAGGCCGATGACAACCGCCGCGCCGGGGGAAACCACCGCACAGGGGGCCGTGATACCCACGAGGCCCGCGAGGAGGCCGTTGAGCGTCATAGAGCAGTCCGGCTTTTTGAACCAAATCCAGGAAAAGAGCAGCGCCGCTACCGCGCCTGCCGCCGCCGCCAGAGTGGTGGTCGTGCAAACCCGGGAAATATTCGCTCCGCTCCATATACTGCCTTCACCTAAGGAGGTAAGGGTGGAAGCGCCGTTAAAACCAAACCATCCGAAGAAGAGGAGCAAAACCCCCAGGGCCGCATAAGGGATATTGTGGCCCGGGAAAGCCCTGACGGTAATACTGCCGTCCGCTCCTTTTACATACTTCCCAATCCGGGGGCCCAGGACGATAGCGCCCATGAGGGCGGCCCAGCCGCCTACAGAGTGAACCACCGTGGAGCCGGCAAAGTCGTGGAAGCCCATGCTTGCGAGCCAGCCGTCCCCGCTCCAGGCCCAGTGGCCTGATATGGGGTAGATAAAGGCAGAAATGAAACAGGTGTAGATGAGATAAGACTTAAACTGAGTCCGCTCCGCCATGGCCCCGGACACGATGGTCGCCGCGGTGGCCGCAAAGACTACCTGGAAGAACCAGTTTTTGTAGATATCCGCATTTGCCGTCGTCACTTCCATCTCGCCAAAGAAGAACTGGCTCGTCCCGATAAGCCCGCCCAGGGCGTCTTCACCGTACATGAACCCCCAGCCAATTGCCCAGTACACAATGGCGCCGAAGCAAAAGTCCATCACGTTTTTCATGGTGATGTTGGTAGCGTTTTTAGCCCTGGTCAGCCCGGTCTCCACAAGGGCAAAACCTGCCTGCATGATAAAGACCAGGATCGCTCCGATAAAGAGCCATACCACATCCAGGGAAAATCCCAGAGCCGCAATTTCCTCTTGGGCAAAAAGAGAGGCTCCCCCCAGGCATACAACGAGCAGAAAAGCTAAAATAAATAACTTTTTTCGCACTTTTCGATCCTCCTATAAGTTGTTCGTTAACCTTATATAGCAAGAACCGTGCCAAATAATCAAAATAAAAGAGCTTTTCCCCAAACTCGGGTTAGTTTTGGGAAAAGCTTCCGAAAAAACGGCCTAAAGCCCGCTTTTTCATTTAAATTTAAGGCAGGGGCATCAAACCATCCGGTCCTTTCGGGAACCTTCGGTTTTGCCTTTTTTATTCGATCCCGTCGGTTTTCCGACATTTGTGTATGGAATCGGGGGGCAAGCTACATTTTTGTCGCCCGGTAAAGGCGCCAGTTGATGCCGTAATGGTGAACCCGCAGCCCCATCTGCCGCTCGGTGATTCCCAGGCGGCGGGCGGCGGCGGCCATATTCCCGTCGCTAATTTTGAGGGCCTCCACGATCAGCTCCTTTTCCATCCGGGAAAGAGCCGCCTCCAGGGTCGTGGTGGGCTCGGTATTGGTGGAACCCGCCGACTGGAGGCTTGGGGGCAGGTTATAGGAGTGGATCACCGAATCGTTGGAAAGGATCACCGCCCGCTCGATGCAGTTTTCCAACTCCCGGCAGTTACCAGGCCAGGAATAGCTTGTAAGAAGATCGATAGCCGGGGTCGAAATGCGCTTTATAAGCTTGCCGTTCTTCTGGGCGTATTTCTCGGCAAAATAATCAGCCAAAAGGACAATGTCGCTCTTCCTTTCCCGCAGGGGAGGCAGGTGGATGGGAAAAACATTCAGCCGATAGTAGAGATCCTCCCTAAAGCGCCCGGATTTTACCTCTTCTTCCAGATTCCGGTTGGTGGCGGCAACGAGCCTGACATCGACTTTGATGGTCTGGGCGCCCCCCACCCTTTCCACCTCCCGCTCCTGGAGCACCCGGAGGAGCTTTACCTGAATTTGAGGGGGCAGTTCCCCGATTTCGTCCAGGAATATGGTGCCCCGGTTGGCCAGTTCAAAGCGGCCCTTGCGCTGGCTCACGGCCCCGGTAAAAGCCCCCCTTTCGTGGCCGAAAAGCTCGCTTTCGATGATGGATTCCGGAAGGGCGGCGCAGTTGATCTTGACCAGGGACGCCCCCACCCGCTTGGAAAGCCGGTGCACTTCCGCGGCTACCAGTTCCTTGCCCGTACCGCTCTCACCGGTGATCAGCACCGTGGCGTCGCTGGGGGCCACCCTGAGTATCATCTCGTAGACCTGGCGCATAGCCTTATCGGTGCCGATTATATCGCTTCCCGCCGCTATCCTGCCCCCGCTCTGGCTCTGGCCCCATCTTTCATCCCCCTTGTCTTCATCCCGGCGGTAGCGGAACTGCTCCTCCAGAATTCGCTCCCGAAGCTTGGCGGAATCCGCTATTATGGAGGAAACCTTCTCGAGGAAGGCCCTGTCCTCGGCCATGCGCCGTTCCCGGTTTTCGTTGAGGATTCGCCGTTCCGCGCAAAGGGTGCCGATAACACCTCCCCCGGAACGGATGGGAACGCAATAGTACGTAAGGCCCTTCATGTCCTCCCTGGTGCGGTTCTTGGCCCGGTTGAGAAAGCGGGTCTCCCCGGAAAGATCCGGCACGGTAAAGGGGATTCCTGATTCAAAAACCCGCCCCACAAGACCTTCGCCGAGCCTGTAGATCCCCCGGGCCTTCTCCTCCGCCGTGAGCCCGTAGGCTTCTTCGATCTTGAGGACCCCGGTCTGCCGATCCAGGAGGGTCACCATCCCCCAGGTGAGACCCGCCCTGGTTTCCAGCAGGCTCAAAAGAGGCCCCAGGGCGGTCCTGAGTTCCACATGCTTATCAAAAGTCCGGGCAATATCAAAAAGGAGTTCCAATTCCCCCCGTTCCCGTTCAACGGAGGATTGTGCCAAAACTTCTGTTTCCATGGGAAGATAGTACTACAATAATGTAGGAATTGCCAAGAGGGGAAAATTACTTTTTTGTAGGCAGATAGAGGGGGAACACAATTTTCCGAACCCGCCGGAAAGCGAAAATCCGCGGAAAGCCCAAAAGGCTCCTGGCGTTTTTTTCAATAATTAGGTAAAATTTATGATTTTTAGAAAAAAAACGCCTTTTAGTCGAATTTTAATCGCCTTTTTTTATTGAACAAACTATGATTTTCTTGTATACTACCTTAAAATAACGTTGTTTAAATTACACAACCGGCGCTCTTCACCGGAAAAACGCTAAAGAGGGTTTAAATACATGATGGATATCGGTCCCATCCACCGTACAGAATACGAGTTAGACGCCGACCGATCCGAACCTGTTGTCATAGCCGAAGCGCCCGGCCGCATTCATTACCTGGGTGAGCATGGTGAACCAAAGGCCGGATTATACCTTTCCTCCGCAATCGACCGTTGCATCAGAGTAGCGGTAAGTATGCGGAAAGATAATTCTCTCCGCTTTTTTGCCGCGGATATGGGCGAACGGAAGCGCACCACCCTGGTAAACCTTAAATACAAGAGGGAAGATCGCTGGGCAAACCACATAAAGATAGTCATTCATATCTTTGCGGAACTGGGATACCCCGTAAAGGGCCTCAATTTTACGATAGCCGGGGACATACCCCAGCAGATAGGGCTTGCCTCCTCGTCGGCCCTTGAAACAGCCGCGGCGGTGGCTCTTAAGGGGTTTTTCAAGGCCCCGGTAAGCGAAAAAGAGCTCGTGAACCGGCTTGTCATGTCAAAAACCCTGTTCTTCGGCAAGGATGCCAGCCCTGTGGATTACCTGATTGCCTTCCAGGCAAAGAGGGACCAGTTTTTGGTGGTAGACGAAGCCACCCTGGAAGTAAAACGCATAAAATCCTCTCTTTCCAAATACAAGCTCCTGGTCATGGATTCCCGGGTTCCCCGGATGGGGATAGAGGAAGAGCTCAACCAGCGCGAAGAGGACATAAAAAAGGGCCTGGAGCTCCTGGCCCGCAAGAAACAGGGGGCCAGCTTCAGGGATTATGCCGCCGCGGATCTGGTGGAATCCATGGGCAACCTTCCGGAAGAAATCAGGCGCAGGAGCATGCATGTGGTCCAAGAAATCCACCGGGTCAACAATGCCGAAGAGGCCATCAAAAATAAGGATTTTTCGTCTTTAGGCAAGATATTTTATCATTCCCACGAAAGCCTCAGGGATCTCTTCGAAGTTTCCTGCCCCGAAGTGGACTGGCTGGTCAAGCGGGCCCAGGAACTTGAGGGCGCCTTGGGTTCAAGAATGACCGGCCAGGGCTTTGGGGGATGCACCTATACTTTTATCAAAGAAAGCGCCATAAATGATTATAAAAAGAAGCTGGAGGATTACGAACGGATTTTCGGTTTTCATCCTGTTATCTACGAAATTCGGCTCGCCACCGGGGCCCGGATTGTGCCGGAGGGGAAAAAACCCCTCCCCGGCGAAGGCGAGGCCGGAAGCGCCGGCTGAGGTTTCATGAAAATACTGGTGACCAATGACGATGGCATAGGCTGCGAAGGGCTTGTGAAGCTGGCCGGGGCGCTCCGGTCCCGGACGAACCACGCCGTATGGGTCCTTGCCCCGGATACCAATCGTTCCGGGGTCTCCCACGGGTTAACCATCCTGGGCAATCCGGTAAAGTTTACGGAACTGGAAAAGAACACCTGGAGTTGCTCGGGGCAGCCTGCGGATTGTGTCCTTGCGGGGGTCCTGGGAGGGATTCCGGGAATGAAACCCGACGTCGTGGTTTCCGGGATCAACCGGGGGCCCAACCTGGGGACCGATATTATCTACTCGGGGACCGCCGCCGCCGCCCGCCAGGCCGCCCTCATGGGCATCCCGGCGATCGCTTTTTCCCTGGCGGGGTATTCGGATTTTTGCTGGAGCATGGCGGCGGAATACGCGGCGGATCATCTGGGGGAATTTCTTGACATGTGGGAAGAAGACACCTTCATCAACGTGAATATTCCCAATAACCCCTCCGGTCCCGGGGCCGTAAAGAAAACCTGGCCGGCCGTGAAAAATTACCGTGATTGCCTTGAAGTGCTGAAATCCGAAGGCGGGGCCAACTGGCTCTTTTTGCAGGCCGGGAACCAGACGGCGGAAAGGGAGGACGGTTCCGATTGGGATGCGGTTTTCAGGAACATGGTTTCCGCAAGCCCCATATTTATCCATCCCGTGGTCAGCCGGAATGCCTGCGCCGCCGCGCCGGATTATGCCTCTGTGGGGAAGCGGCCCTCCTCCGGAAAAAGGGCATAAGATGGCGGAAGGTCCGGGCCACAAGGGCTCCCTCCAGGAGGGAATCCGGCTTTACCGGCTCAAGCGCTGGGACCTAGCCCTCCAGGTGCTGCTCCAGGTTGACGCCGAGTTTTTCGATCCCGATGAAAACGCGGAACTGGCCTACTACCTCGGCCTCTGCTATACCAAGCTGGAACGTTATGACGACGCCCTTTTGTACCTGGAGCAGGTGGTGACCTCGAGCCGGGACCTTTTGAGGGTTTACCAATGCCGTATGACCCTGGCCTATATTTATGTGATCACCAAGCGTTCCAAAATGGCTGAATTTGAACTTCACCATCTGGCCAATAAAGGTTTTGAGTCGGCCCAGCTTTACACCACCTTGGCCTTTGCCTCCTGGACCCAGAAACATTACAAGCAGGCCCTGGATTATTACGAGAAAGCCCTGGAACTGGACGA
The DNA here is from genome assembly GCA_031273405.1 of Treponema sp. The sequence goes on along the minus strand of JAISRW010000060.1, from coordinate 5,778 downwards.
AAACAATACCACCGCTCTCAACGGCCTGGGGTATGTCCTGGTGGATACCGATACTGACCTGCTCCGGGGCCTCCGGTGCTGCAAAAAGGCGGTAGATATGAAACCCCGGAACGCCCTGTACCTGGATTCCTTGGGTTGGGCCTATTTCAAGAACGGGGAACTCCTTGAGGCCCGCACCTGGCTGCGTCGGGCCCTTGACGCGGCGCCCCAGCATAAGGACATAAGGGAACATTACAAGACCGTAACGGAGGGAACATGAAAAAGGGTTCCCCTGGGTTCTTCTTTCTTGCGTTTTTTTTTACCCTCTTTTTTGTTTCTTTTATACCCCTTCCCCTGGCGGCTCAGGCGCCGAATCCCGGCATACTCCTCCCCCCGGGCGGCGATCAGGCGGATCTCAACACGGTGCGGGCCAGGGAAGAATTCCGCATCGGCGTCCAGGCATATAACCGCTACGCCTTTAACGAAGCGATTCTTTCTCTGGAGCGGGCCCTTTCCTTCCGGCCTGGGGAGCCGCTGATCCTGGAATGGCTGGGCCGTTCCTATTACCGTTCGGGATTTGAGGAAACCGCCCTGAGGCAGTGGCGTTCGGCCGCGGCGGGCTACGGCTATTCCTCCGGCCCGGGGATTCTTCTTTCAAGCCGCGCGGAAACCGTGCGGAACCGGCGGAGCTTTCTTCCCCTGGAAACCGATCCGGCCCTCTCCCCTGAGGAATTCAGGTTTGTTGAATCCGGCAGGTATCCCAGCAAAAACGGGGATATCCTGCTTTACCGCCAGCCCAGCGCCGTGCTCCCCCTGGAGGACGGTTCGGCTTGGGTGGTAGCCTACGGGAGCAACGAGATAGTCCGTATTGACGTGAACGGCATAATCCGGGACCGCCGCCGGGGGCCTCTCAACGGTTTTGACAGGCCCTATGATCTGGTAAGGGGGCAGGACGGGAGACTCTACCTCTCGGAGCTCCGGGGCGGCAGGGTAAGCGTTCTTTCCGGCGACGGGGAATGGCAGTATTACATCGGCGCCAAAGGCCGGGGGGCCGGGCAGTTTGTGGGACCCCAGAACCTGGCCCTGGACGAGGAAGGCTATCTTTATGTAGTGGATTACGGGAACCGGCGCATATCAAAATTCGATCCTTCCGGGGCCTTTATTCTCTCCTTTGGGGACAAAACGCCGGGTTTCCCCGGTTTTATTTCCCCCTCGGGCATAGCCGCCGGGGAAGGCAGGATCTTCGCGGCGGACAATATATCGAACCGCATCTTCATGTTTGACCGGAACGGCGCCTACCTGGGGGTTCTGGTAGGGGAAGGCCTTTCTTCTCCCGAAAGCCTGAGGTTCACGGAAGACGGGAAGATCCTGGCCGCCGATTCCAACCGCATCCTCCTGATCGAGCCCGATACGGCCATTGTGAGGGAGCTCGGGGTTCTGGGCAATCCTTCCAGGGTGAAAATCACCGGCGCCGAAGTGGACAGGAACGGCAATGTTCTGGCGGCGGATTTTAAGACCGGGGAAGTGGCCATAATGACCAGAATGGAAGACATTGCGTCGGGGCTTTTTGTGCAGATTGACAGGATCGCGGCCGATGATTTTCCCGTGGTTACGGTGGAACTCCGGGTCCAGGACAGGTTCAGGCGTCCTATTGTGGGGCTGGACGCCAGGAATTTTATCCTCAGCGAAGAAGGCCGTACCGTAGCGGAGCAGAATTTCCTCGGCGCCGCCTATCTTTCCGGAAGGGCCGACATTTCCATCCTGGTAGAACGTTCCGCGGGCGCCAGGGAGCTCAGGGACGAAATGGCTGCCGCCGTCCGGGATATAAGCGCCGCCGGGGCCGGCATCGTGTCCCTGGTTTCCGCCGGGGAACAGCCCCGCCGGGAATCCCTGACGCCTCAGGGGGCCGTCACGCCGGCGCGGCAGCTCCAGGAGGCCGCCAGGGGAAGCGCCGCTTCCTACACGCCCCGCTGGCGTTTCGATCTGGGCCTGAGGCTTGCCGTGACGGATCTGCTGCCCGGCGAAAAGAAGCGGGCCGTGGTTTTTGTCGGCCAGGGGGCGGGGCTGGGGGAGCTCGCTTTCGAGCAGTACGGCCTTTCGGAACTGGCCGCTTATATGGCCAATAACGATGTGGTTTTTTACGCGGTTATCCTGGGCGGGACCCCTCCGGGGGGGGAGATACGCTACCTCTGCGAAGCCACCGGGGGCGCGGTTCTGCCCCTCTACCGGAACGAAGGGGTGGGTCAGGAGATCCAAAAGCTTACCCGGCGTCCCAGCGGCTGTTATGCCCTGAGCTACCGCTCCCTGCTCCCCACGGATTACGGCCGGACCCCTTTGCCCCTGGAAGCGGAAGTATACCTTATGGAGCGTTCCGGCCGGGACGGGGCGGTGTACTTCGCGCCCCTGGAATAAGCGTCTGCCCCGCGTTCGAGCCATCGAACCACCGAATCGAAAGGCCGCGGGTCGCGGTCGAATCGGACCATCGAACCGGGATATTTCCAAGTCGAAAATATGCTGATTTTTTACCGAAATCCCGTGACCGGCAAACCGGAAAAAACCTTCCGATTTCCGCCGGCAATATCCTCCGCGTCATTCGCGGGATTGGTGAGAGGCGTTACTTCGTTTTGGTAATTATTGTTCCCTATCGCCGGCGCATACCGGCTGCCGGTTTGCTGGGCAAACAAGTTCCCCGAAAACAACAAACCCAAAAACAGAGCCGCGGCCTTATAGAGGCTATTTTTCATTGTTCAGGAGCTAATAGGAATCAGACAGAAATTGATGAAAGAAATAGACGCTATCATCAAGAAATACGATGGCGGACCGGGTAGTTGACGAAGGCCAAAGGGAAAAGCAAGGAGAAGGCGGTAGTGCCGTCGAACCTGAGGGGTCCCGCCGCAAGTATTGACTAATCTCTGTTTTGGGATTAGTAATGAGATTAGCAATGCTAAAATCCGCTTTCGGTTTTGCCGATGTTTTGTGAAGTTTATAGAAGCTTTGTAACTATTCAGCCGCCTACGGGGGATAGCGTCGCCACTACCGTGAGGGACCCGCAGGGTCTCCAAGCACTGGAGAACAAGAAAAGTTCTCACAAGGTATTTTGACTCAGGGTACATACCCTTAGTTCCGCCGCAAGCGGTCGGGGTATGTACCCTTCGCAACGAATCACGCTACGACTGAATAGTTACGAAGCTTTGTTAAATATAGGAGTATATATGAAAACTTTTGCGCCTTTCAATTTCAACCTGTACACGGATATTCTCTTTGGTAAGGGAACAGAAGCCGAAGCCGCCAAAATGGTCCGCAAGCACGGTGGAACCAGGGTGATGCTGGTTTACGGCGGAGGTTCCATAAAGAAGAGCGGCCTCTATGACCGGGTAGTCAAAGCCCTGAAGGACGGGGGGCTTCCTTTTGTGGAATTAGGCGGAGTCCAGCCCAACCCCAGGCGCTCCCTGGTGGACAAGGGGCTTAAAATCGCCCAAGACGAAAAAGTTGATTTCCTGCTCGGCGTAGGGGGAGGCAGCGCCATTGATACGGCTAAGGGCATAGCCCTGGGGCTGGCAAACGGCGGGGAATACTGGCAGTTCTACAGCGGAACCCCCGCGGAAAAAATGGCCCCTGTGGGAACCATCCACACCATCGCGGCGGCGGGGAGCGAAACCAGCCGTTCCAGTGTCCTGGTGGACGATCTGGAGAGCGGCCAGAAACGGGGCTTTATGTGGGACCCCTGCCGGCCCGTGTTCGCCATCATGAACCCCGAGCTGACCTATACGGTATCGGCCTACCAGACCGGCGCGGGCGCCGCGGACATTGTGGCCCATACGGTGAGCCGGTATTTCTACCAGGAAAACCTCGCCAGCAGCCTGGGGGACGAATACGCCGCGGCTACCATGAGGACCGTGGTCAAGTACGCCCCCATTGCCATTGCCAGGCCCGGCGATTACGAAGCCCGGGCGGAACTGATGCTGGCCGGCTCCTTTAGCCACAACGATCTGACCGGCATAGGCCGCTCCGGCCCCCGGGGCGGCGAACACGGCCTGGAATCCCAGCTTTCCGGCCACTACGATACGGCCCACGGCGCGGGCCTTGCGGCGGTAATGCCCGCCTGGCTCCAGTACATCGCCGATACGGGAACGCCGGAACAGATTGCCCGGATCGCCCAATTCGGCGTGCAAGTCTTCGGCATAAACCCCGAAATGACCGACATCAAAGCCACCGCCGACGCGGGGCTCAGGGCGTTCCGTACATGGATTAAGTCCATAGGCATGCCCCTCACCCTCAAAGAGCTGGGGATCCCCAAAGCGGACCTCCAGGGGGTGATCCGGCGCTGCCTGGAGGTGAACAACGGCACGGTGCCGGGTTTTGTGGATCTGGACGAAAAAGCCGTCACCGCGATCTTTAGCTCCATTGTAGAGTAGGGGAACTATACTCCGTTATAAGCGGATTCCCCGTTCTCTTCACCCCTCACTCTTATTCTTCCCTTCTTCGCGGTTGGTTTCCTTAAGCTCCAGAATTTTCCAAAATTCGGGATTTTCCTGGCCCAATGACCAAAAACCGATGGCCTTTACCCCCAGAGAAGTATACATCTCCATGCGGGCGGAGAGAGAAAAGGCATCCTCGTAGTAGACCGTTACCGAGACGGGTATTTCATAGCTAAAGTGGGGTATCCCTTCGGTACGGATAACTTCGGATACTTTGTTTTCTTCCTTGAGCCTCTCTATGCTTGAATGTATATAAGCCCTCGAAGGGTTGGTATGCCCCCAGGCGCGGCCGTAGAAGGGGAGGCCCATGATGAGTTTGCCGGGTCCCAGGGTTGCCAGGGAATATGAGGCCACATCCCTGCACCAGCCCATGGAAGCTATGGGGCCCGGCTGGCTGCCGGACCAGTGCTCGTCATAGGCCATGACAAGGATGCGGTCTGTCAGGGCGTTTATTTTCCCGTAATCATATACATCATTCGCCAGCGTTCTCGTCCGGGCGGGAAGGGCGATGGTAAACATTTTGCCGGCCAGGCCCTTTCTTAGCTCCGAAAGAAAAGAAAGGAAGGCGCCGCCGTCCTGGGCTGGAACATATTCAAAATCAATCTGAAGGCCGTCGTAGGCTGCCGTTTCGGCGAGCAGGTCGGCAATCATCCGGCGGCGCACCGCGCTGCCTTCCTCAAGCGCAAAGTGAGTGAGGGGCCGACTGTTGCAGGTCACTACCAGATGGACCCGCCCCGGATAGCCGGATATTTTTTTCCGGTCCGGCACATTAACCAGCTTTCCGTAGTTGTCTATCTCGGCGCCGAAATAGCCTATGTCCGAAAGGGGATACCCCCTGCCGAGGGCGCTTTCTCTGCCGGCGACAAGGTAGCCCCAAATTTCGCCAAAAGAAGAAACAGGGAGTTCCACCTCGTAGGAGGGAAATTCTACCTCGGCAATGATTTCTTCTTCCACCGCGGTTTCCGCTACGGTTGCCGCCGGGGTTTCGGCTTCGGGCGTCTCAGGTTTCGGCGGGGGAGGAGAATAGCAGGAGGCGGCCAGCAACAGGGCCAGGATGGCGCCGCAGCCAAGACCGCGGATTTTCTTCAAAAAAAACAGGGTTTTCATAGTTCTTTTATACTACGAATTCTGGGTAATAGGTAAGGCGCGGGGCGCCTTATACGCGGCAGGATGAAACAAAAGCGCCGAATATAGCCTTGCTTGTTTCGTCGGCTAGGGAGAATTCGGGGTGCCACTGGACGGCCCATACAAAGCGGCGTTCCGGCATGTATACGGCTTCGATGAGGCCGTCTGCCGACCGGGCCATGGATCTGAGCCGGGG
>JAISRW010000270.1 GCA_031273405.1 Treponema sp. | reverse complement strand
CGCTCCCTGGCCGAAAGCTATCATTACCCGGCCATTGACGTGCTCAAGAGCATTTCCCGGCTTGCTCCGGTCGTCTCGGGCCGGGAAAGCAGAAAAGCCGAGGGCCGCGTCCGCCGCCTTATGGCGGACTATGCGGGGATCGAAGACTATATCAGCGTGGGGGCCTACAAAGCCGGCTCAAATCCCCGGGTCGACGAAGCCATCGCCAAGCGGGAGGTCATAGAAGCCTTTCTCATCCAGGACGCGGACGAAAAGTCGTCCCTGGCCGAAACCCTTACCATGATGGGGGAGATAAGCGGGGTGAAAATCCCCGAGGAGGAGGCAAAGGCCTATTCAAAAGAAAAGGATCTCCCCCCGCCTTTCCCCGGCAAGGACGATGAAATCGAGGATACGGCCGGGGAAGCAACCGGCGCAACCGACAGAATCAACGCAACCGATGGAATTGACGCAGTCGATGAAATCGGGGACAGAATCGACGCAGTCAACGGAATCGGTACAACCGATGGAATCGACGCAACCGAAGCAGCCGAAAGAATCAACACAATTGACGCAGTCAACGGAATCGGTGCGACCGAAGCAACCGACAGAATCGACGCAACCGGCGCAACCGGGGACGCGATTGATACAACCGGCGGAATCGACGCAACCGAAGCAGCCGAAAGAATCAACACAATTGACGCAGTCAACGGAATCGGTGCGACCGAAGCAACCGACAGAATCGGCGATGAGGAAGAAAATCGTCAAATTGGGGAGGACGCCGGGATTCCCGCCGCTCTCGCGCAGGAAGAGACAGAGGGGGCTCCTGAGGAATCAGCGCCGGATCTCCCCCTGATGGATTTCTAGCAGCCTGTTGCACTTGTAGGTTTTTATGGCCTTTTCAAGGGAAAATGCCATAAAAACCGCGATAAATGGGTTCCGCGAACCACGAACCTTCGGTTCGATGGTTCGAACGCAGTTTGCAAGGTAAATCGAACCGAAGGTTCGCAATCGCCTTGCAGGCGATTTTTGGAGGTTTTATGCGCGAAGCACAACAAACTGCTAGGAAGATCCCAGAAGCATGAGGCGCTTTGACTTTAAACTGGAAAAAATACTCCGGTTGCGGAAATACGAAGAAGAGGAAGCGAAGATAGAACTGGGCCGGGCCCTGGGATCTCTCGCCGCCGCCGAAACCCAACTCCGCTCCCTGGGGGAAGAACGTTTCCGGGCCGCCCAAGCCCAGTTTTCTCCCTCCAACGGCGCCGCCGGGATCCGGCAGTATATGTTTTATCTCCTCCGCCTGGATAACAGGAAGGAAGAACTTTTAAAAGAAGCCGCCCTGGCCGGCCAAAAGGTCGAGGAAGCCAGGGAAGTTTTTAACGAAGCCTTTCAGAACCGCCGGAGGCTGGACAAACTGAAAGAAAAAAGGGAACGGGAATACAAAGACGCCGCGGAGGCGGAAGAAAACAAGGCCATAGACGATATAGCGGGAAATCTCCGCCGGAAAGCCTCCCTGGAGGAACCGGGTGAAGAACCGGGGCCGGTGCGTTAAATGGGGAGAGAAAAAAAGGACGGAAAAGGGATAGCCCTTGACCTGGTGGAGCCCTGGACAGCGGAAGAGACGGAAGCCGGGGCGGTCAGGAAAGTAAAGGATGTCATCTCCCTGCCCTCCGGCGTCACTTCGGGGATGCTCTACCGGGATGTTGTCCGCATCGCCCTGCCTTCGGTTTCCGAGATGATCCTGACCCAGCTTGCCTCCATGGTGGATCTCATGATGGTGGGCCGCCTCGGGCCCTGGGCCATAAGTTCCGTGGGAATCTCGACCCAGCCGAAATTTATCGTGATGATGCTCTTTATGGCCATGAACGTGGGGGCTACCGCCATGGTGGCCAGGTACAAGGGCGCCGGCAAACCCGAAAGAGCCAACGCCATACTCAGGCAGGCCCTGGTACTGACAACTTTTTTCGCGCTTATCGGTTCTGCCGGAGGCTATGTCTTTTCGGAGCACCTTGTCCGTTTTATGGGCGCTCCCGACGCCGAGACTGTCAGAGGCGGGACGGCTTACCTCAGGATCCAGTGCCTCGGCCTTTTGGGTTTCGCCCTGACCAGCACGGCCACCGCGACCCTGCGGGGGGTGGGCAATACCCGGACCTCGATGATCTATAACATGGTTGCCAACATCGTCAACGTTATATTCAACTATCTTTTGATATACGGCAATTTCGGCTTTCCCCGCCTGGAAGTTATGGGAGCGTCCATAGCGACCATTATCGGGCAGTTCACCGCTTTCTTTCTTGCCATGTCCGCCCTGCTCCGGGGCAAGAACTACATACGGCTCAGGCTCAAAGACAGCTTCAAGCCGAACCGGGAAGCCCTGGGAGCTATTTTCAGGATCGGGCTTCCTGCCCTGGTGGAGCAGGCAATCATGAGGATAGGGGTGGTCAGCTATACCAGGATTGTCACGTCCCTGGGGACCCTGCTTTACGCCACCCACATGGCCTGCATGAACATACAGCAGATGTCCTTCATGCTGGGCCAGGCCCTGGCCGTATCCGCCACCTCCCTGGTCGGCCAGAGCTTGGGCAAACGCCGCCCCGACATGGCCCAGTTCTATGCGACCCGCACGCGTCGCGTCGGCCTTGCGGTGTCTTTGGTTCTGGCCTTTACCTTCGCGGTTTTCGGGAGGCAGATCATCGCCCTTTACGCGGGAGACAACAACGAAAGCCGGGAGATCATAGAGCTGGGGAGCCAAATCCTGCGCCTGGTGGCGCTGATACTGCCCTTCCAGTCCTCCCAGTTTATTCTGGCCGGCGCGCTGAGGGGGGCCGGCGACACCCGCAGCATCGCGGCCATCATCTTTGTTACGGTCCTGCTCGTCCGTCCAGGCATCGCCGGCCTCACGGTAACGGTATTCCATTGGGGCCTCTGGGGCGCCTGGATAGCCCTCTTCCTCGATCAGGTTCTCCGCTCCTTCTTTGTCCTCCTGCGCTACAATTCAGGAAAATGGAAGACCGCCATCAAGGGCTGATCCTTTGTAACTACTCAGGTATATACGATATTTCATATATTTTTCTTGTTCTCAAGTGCATTTAACAAAGGGGTTCCGCCCCTTTCGCTCCAATCGGCTCCATTTCGGGGCTAAAAGCCCCTT
>JAISRW010000225.1 GCA_031273405.1 Treponema sp. | reverse complement strand
TGGGAAAGCAACCTTAAATTTAGGGGAAAAAGCGGGCTATTTGACCGCTTTTTCCGAGAGCCTGTCCCAAAACCGTGAGCTTTTAGCTCACAGTAAAATAGTTTTGGGACAGGCTCACTAATACCAATTTATTTGGGATAGGGCAAGGAAGGGGCTGGGATCGCGCGTACCGGAGGGGTTCAGAGCTTTATCCTGCCCCGCAAACTCCGGGAAAGGGTGAGACGATCGGCGTATTCCAGGTCGCCGCCTACCGGGAGGCCGGAGGCCAGGCGGGTAAGTTCAAGGGGGCTGCCGCCCAATCTCTCTTTGAGCAGCCTTTGGATATAAAGGGCTGTGGTATCCCCCTCGACGGTAGGGTTCAGGGCCAGGATCAGTTCCCGAACCTCTTCGTCCCGAATCCGGCTGAAAAGCCGGCCCAGGCTCAGATCCCCCGGACCCACCCCTTCCAGGGGGGCGATAAGCCCTCCCAGGATATGGAAAAGGCCCCTGAATTCCCTGGATTCCTCTATGACCCGTACATCCTGGGCCTTTTCCACCACGCAAAGGATGCCGCGATCCCTCGAAGGATCGGAGCAAATGGGGCAGGGATCGCTTTCGGTGTAACTCCCGCAACGGGAACAGCGCCTGATTGATTCGTGGAGCCCCGTAAGTTCGGCGGCAAGGGCGCAGGCATACGACTGATCCGTATCAAGCAGGTAATAGGCCAGGCGGCCGGCGGTTTTTTTCCCAATCCCCGGCAGTTTGGACAGAAGAAGGGTCAGCCGCTCAAGGGCGTTAGGGCCCCGGACGACGGATTCGCTCATGAGAAAATTCCCGGCATTCCCGGTATGCCGCCGGGCAAACCGGCCATCGCGCCTATTTCGCGGTTAATCTCTTCCTTTATGTTTTCCAGGGCGCTGTTAAAAGCCGCGGCAACCAGGTCCTGGAGCATTTCCCGGTCCCCCTCTGCTATCGCTTCGGGAGCGATCCGAACCCCCTGTACCTCCATGTTGCCGTTCATTTCGATTTCGACCATGCCGCCCCCGGAAAAACCGGCAGCTTTAAGGAGGCCGAGCTTTGCCTGGAACTCTCCCATCTTTTCCTGGACCTTCTGGGCGTTTTTAAGAATTTCAAAGGGATTAATATCCATTTCCGGCGTCCTCCTGCATGTTGGTAACGATGGTTCCCCGGAAGAGCTTTAGAACCGTCTGCACTCCCGAATTAAGTTCCTGGGAATTCCGGGACGGCGAATAGTCCCGGCGTATATCACCGCTGTTAACGTCTCCGCTGTTTTTGGAGGCTATATAGCGTTTAAAACCCTCGGTTAAGGCCCCGGCCTCGTGCTCTCCCTTCCCGAGGACCGCCGCCGGGGCCGCGGGAGCGGCGGTCTCGTTAGGGGGCGCCGCGTCCCGGCGGCTCGCCCCCTCCCCGGCTAAAGGGCGGCCTACCCCTCCCCTAAGCGCTTCCCGCGCCCTGTCTACGGTCTCCGCAAGTTCCGGCGGCGACACCCAGCGGTCAAGGCAGCAGAGTTTTGAGGCCAGGGTCTCCAGCTCAAACCGTGGGGACACCGAATAGCGTACATTCCGGTACAGATCGAAAAGAAGCTCGCCGGCGTGGGCCAGCCGGATTGTATCGAGCTTTTCCAGAACCTTTGCCGAAAAACGCTCCGCGCTGTAGCCGAGAAGCGATTCTCTGCTGATCCCGGCCTTTATAAGAAGCAGGCTGTGATAATAGCCGGCCAAATTGGTGATAAAGGTTTCGACGGCAATGCCCGCCGCCAGAATCTCGTCAATCCGGGAAAGAACCCCGGCAAAGTCATTGGCGGCGCAGCTTTCGGCAAAGCTGTTCAGCGTATCCAGTCCCACAAGGCCCATTTTCTCCCGGATGAGGGCGGAGCGTATATGGCCGTCGGAAAACGAAACCACCTGATCGAAAAGAGTGTACGCGTCTCTGAGGCTTCCGGTAGCTTCCCTGGCTATCCAGAAAAGGGCTTCGTCTTCCGCCTTGATACCCGTCTCGTTACAGGCCCCGCGAAGAAGGCCCGCTATGGTTTCTACGGAGATAAGACGAAAATTGAACTGCTGGCACCGGCTCTTGATAGTGGCCGGAACCTTCTGAATCTCGGTGGTCGCAAAAATGAAAACAATATTGGGCGGCGGCTCTTCAATGGTTTTGAGGAGGGCGTTGAAGGCGGGCATTGAAAGCATGTGGACTTCGTCGATGATGTAGACCTTGTATTTCCCCGAAGCCGGGGGAAAGAGGACTTCTTCCTTTATCTGCCGCACTTCGTTGATACCGGTATTCGTGGCCCCGTCGATTTCGATAACATCCATGCTGGACCCCTGGGCGATCTCCCGGCACTGGGAACAAACGCCGCAGGGGTTGGCGGCGGGCCCCTTCTCGCAGCGCAGCGCCCGGGCCAGAATACGGGCGGCGCTGGTCTTGCCGCAGCCCCGGGGCCCGGAAAAGAGGTAGGCAGGGGCAATATGCCCGGTTTCCAGGGAATTTTTGAGGGTTGCGGCCACAAATTCCTGGCCCGCCAGCTCGTCAAAGGTTTTTGGACGCCGCCGGGTGGCGGTTACTTCATAAGCCATGAGAATAGTATAGCCTGTCTTTAGAATAAAAAAAAGTACGGCCCCCTGCCGGATACATTCAAAAGCCCCGCCAGGGCGATCACGGCGCAGCGGCCTTCCGCTTACCGTTGCTTCCTTCCGAACCTGGCGGGGTTGGGCGGCGGCCGATCGCATGATTCCTGGCGGGACATGAGCATACTACAAAGCCGGGGGAACTTTGTCAATCACACGTCACGTCCGTGCGTGCATACCCCGCCGCCGTCCCGGGCAGGGCCGGAAGGAGAATTTAACGCTGAGGGAAAGAGGCAAGCCTGTCTCCCGGCCCCAGGCCCGCCCTGTGGAACCAGCCCCTGGGGACCTCCAGGGCATAGCGGCAGGAGCGGCTGGAGGCGACGGGGCGGAGATTCCCCGGCTCCAAATCCCGGATTTCCAGAATCACGCCGTCCCGGGAAATATAAGCAATCGAAAGGGGAACAAGGGTATTCTTCATCCAAAAGGACAGAATCTGATCCCGCTCAAAAATGAAGAGCATCCCTTCCCCGTCTTTTAGTTCTTTGCGGAACATCAGCCCCCGCTCCCGCTGCTTGCCGGTACGGGCGATTTCCGCCACGATGGTCGCCGAAGCCCCCGATCCTTCAAGAACCAGTTCCCGCTTTTCAAACTGTATGTCCTCCCCGGCGGTACAGCGGGAAAAGGACAAGAGGCAAAACGCCAGGACCAGCAGATACGCTCTAAAAGTCACCGAGCAACTCCTGGCGCAGCAAAAGCTCCCGGGATTCCAGGTTTCTTGATTCTTCCAGCAGTTGGTTAAAGACGGTTTTATCAATGTATTTCACCGTGAGCGGCCTCTCTACAGAAACCCTTGTCTCTTCCGATTCCCACACCGATTCGGAGGGGCTTAGAGATTGAGGTTCCCCGTATTTTTTAACCATGGCGGTATAAACCGAATAGTGATCGATAAAGCGGGTATCCAGGGTAAAGGCCATGATAAAAACCCTGCCTTCCCTTAACTGAAAGAGAGCCCGGCGGATAAAAGAAAGCCCCGTTGTTTCCACCAGGGTTTCTTCCCTGACCGGAAGAAACGAAACGTCCCGATCCTCCCGGTAGTTAAAAAGCCTGTCCTTTTGGAGGGCCCCTTTAAGATCCTCAAGACTCATCCCCAGGGAAAGCTCCCTGTACTCCCTGGGCGGCGGCTCGGGGTTCTCGGGCGCCAAAGGCGGTTTTTCCGGTTCCGGTATAGTAATGTCAAAGGTCTCCCCTCCGGCCCTGTTCTCCTGGGCCGAAAGACAAAAAGCCGAGGCCAGAAGTATAAACGCCAAAAAACCATACATCCTTTTCATTGTTTTATTATCGGCGCCAAAGCTCCTTGCATAAACTGCCGGATAAGGAATAGGGAAGGAGAACGGGGAGTGAAGCATGCAATGAACACGAAACCCGCTCGTATCGATCGTGCTTTTCGTAATTACAAGCGCAACAAACTCCTGGGCTAACCGAACCGTGAACTTGTCAATCCCTTTGATTTCCTGTATCCTGTCAATATGAAAGTAGTTGTCATTGGCGCCCAATGGGGTGATGAGGGAAAAGGCAAGATCGTGGATTACCTGGCCAACGAGGCCCAGATTATTGTGAGGTTTTCCGGAGGCGCCAACGCGGGCCACACCATCGTTATCGGGGATCAGGAGTACGCCCTGCATTTAATACCTTCCGGGATCCTCTATCCTGATAAGATGGTGGTTCTCGGGGCGGGGATGGTCATCGATCCCGCGGCCCTTTTCAGCGAGATCGAAATGCTGAAGGACAGGGGCTTTGATACCTCCGGGCGCATCCTGATTTCCGACCGGGCCCATATCGTGTTCCCCCGGTATATTCAGATTGATAAAGACAGGGATCTGGCAAGGAAAAAGCCCATCGGCACCACAGGCCGGGGCATCGGGGTCACCTATTCCATGAAAAGCGACCGGGACGGCATACGTCTGGCGGATCTTTCCTGGAAAGAAAAAATGGACCAACTGGACGAAGAGGACCGGGAATTCCTGAAACCCTATACCGAAAAACTGCTGGCCATGTCCGTCGATCTTTCGGTATACCTCACCCATCACCGGAATTCCCAGATCCTCTTTGAGGGCGCCCAGGGGACCCTGCTGGATCTGGACCTGGGAACCTACCCCTACGTGTCCAGCGGCATGTCCTGCGCCGCGGGGGCCGCCATAGGGGGCTGCGTCGGCCCCCGGGCCCTGGACAAGGTGCTGGGGGTGTTCAAAGCCTATTCCACCAGGGTAGGGAACGGCCCCTTTCCCAGTGAATTTGATACCGGTTCGGAGGACGATATCTGCCGCTTTGTCCGCGAGACGGGCCGGGAATACGGCGTAACCACCGGCCGGCCCCGGCGTTGCGGCTATCTGGATTTGGTTGCCCTCAGGTACGCCTGCTTTACCAATTCCATTGATTCCCTGGTGATGACCCATCTGGATGTCTATGATACCCTGGAAGAAATAAAAGCCTGCGTGGCCTACCGCATAGGCGGTAAAATGATAGAGAATTTCCCCGCCTCCGTGGACGCCCTCAACCAGGCCGTGCCGGTTCTCCGGGGCTTCCCCGGCTGGAAGAAACCCCTTTCCAACGCCCTCACCTACGAAGAATTCCCCGTGGAGGCCATGGAGTACATCGAGTTTATCGAACGGTTCTGCGAAACTCCCATCGATATCGTTTCCGTAGGATACGACCGAAAGGAAACCATTATCAGAAAAAGTCCCTGGGTAAAATAGCGCCCCGCTTCTCCTCCCCCTCGGTTCCGCAGGCTATGTTGAGGTTTTGTGCGCGAAGCGCGACAGGCTGCGAGGGTTTATATCCGCAGCCGTTCCGCGTGGTGGTATGCCTGGGCGCGAAGCTCCTTCACCGAAGGGTCGGCGAGGTAGTCGTCAAAGGCCGTCATCCTGTCTATGATGATGCCGCCGGGGAGGATCTCGATGATTCTGGTGGCTATGGAGTTGATGAATTCGTGATCGTGGGAATTAAAAAGCAGCGCCCCGGGGAAGGCCGCCAGGCCGTCGTTGAGGGCGGTAATGGCTTCCAGATCCAGGTGGTTGGTCGGCTCGTCCATGATAAGGACGTTGGCGCCTGAGAGCATCATTTTGGAGAGCATGCAGCGTACCTTTTCCCCTCCCGAAAGAACGTTGACCGGTTTGAGGGCTTCGTCGCCGGAAAAGAGCATGCGCCCCAGGAAACTGCGCACATAGGTATCGTCCTGATCCGGGGAATACTGCCTGAGCCAGTCGGCTATGGACAGGGTGGAATTGAAGAAGCGGCTGTTTTCCTTGGGGAAGTAGGAAAAGCTCGTGGTCTGGCCCCAGGAGTACCCCCCCGAATCGGCCTTCACCGTACCGGAAATAATGTCGAAGAGGGCTGATTTTGCGGCGTGCCGGATCCCCACAAAGGCGATTTTATCGTTTTTGTTGACCTGGAGGCTGAAATCCCCAAGCACCTGTTCCCCTTCAAAGGTATAAGAAAGCTTTTCTATCCTCAGCACGTTGTTGCCAATCTCCCTATCGGGCTTAAAACCCACATAGGGGAATTTGCGGCTGGTAACCTGAATATTGTCAAGGTCAAGCTTTTCGAGGATCTTCTTGCGGCTTGTGGCCTGCCTGCTCTTGCTGGCGTTGCTTGCGAAGCGCTGGATAAATTCCTTGAGCTCCCTGGCCTTCTCCTCGTTTTTCTTCTGCTGGTCCCTGGTCTGGCGCTGGAGTATCTGGCTCATCTGGTACCAGAAATCGTAGTTCCCCGAATAAAGGGCGATCCTGCCGAAATCGATGTCGCAGATATGGGTGCAGACGGCGTTGAGGAAATGGCGGTCGTGGGAGACCACGATCACCGTATTGGGAAAGTCGATGAGGAAATCCTCAAGCCAGGCTATGGATTCCAGATCCAGGCCGTTGGTGGGCTCGTCCAGGAGGAGTATGTCGGGATTGCCGAAGAGAGCCTGGGCCAAAAGCACCCGGACCTTCCGGCTTTCGTCCAGTTCCGACATGAGCCTGCTCTGGTCTTCTTCGCCGACGCCCAGCCCCGAAAGAAGCTGGCCCGCCTGGGATTCGGCCTACCAGCCGCCGAGATCGGCAAAGTCCGCCTCAAGCTCGCTGGCCCTCATGCCGTCGGCCTCCGAAAAATCCGCCTTGGCGTAGACGGCTTCCCGTTCTTTTTGCAGATCGTAGAGCTTGGGGTACCCCATTATCACGGTTTCCATCACCGGGAACCGCTCAAAGGCGAAATGGTCCTGTTTGAGCACCGCGACGCGCTGATTCTTGCCTACGGAAATTTCTCCCCTGTCGTGTTCGGTTTCGCCTGAAAGAATTTTGAGGAAGGTGGATTTTCCCGCCCCGTTGGCGCCGATGATGCCGTAGCAGTTGCCGGGGGTGAACTTTAAATTGACATCTTTGAAAAGGGAACGCTCGCCGAAGGCGAGGCTTACATCGGTAACGGTGATCACCTCAAACTGCTCCGGTTAGTCTTTCTTTTTGAAGATTCCCAGGAATTTTCCCAGCAGACCTTTTTTCGGGTTGTTGTGACGCTCCCCGCCCGGGGCCTTCTCCTGGGGGCGGGCCGCGGTTTTTGGGGGCTGGGCCTGGTTTTGCCGGCGCCGGGAGCCGCCCGATCCGGAAGGGCCGCCGTCCCGCCGCCTCTGCCGCTGACCGGAAGCGTTGTCTCCGCCGCCGGCAGGGCCGGCAGCAGCGGCGTTCGGGGAGGTTCCGGCCGCTTCCGGGGCCCCGCCGCCTCTGCCGCGCTTGCGATCCCGGGCGCGGGAGCCGCCTTCGCGGAAGCCGCCTTCGCGTCTGCCGCCGCGGTCCGGGGAGGGGGCCGGCCCTCGTTTCCCGGCCTTGCCGCTGTATTTCCGGCGGTAAAAAGCCATCCGCTCCTCAAAGGAGAGCCTCGAAAGGTCCACGGTTTCCCCCTCCCGGGGCGCCGGAGAGAACGTCCGTTCCCGGCGGCTTCCGCCCGAAGCGTCCGGCGTCCGGCGGGGCTTCCGGCGACTTTCTTCCCTGTCCCTGCCGTCCCTGGGCCCGGGTTCCCGGAAGCTCCGGCCGCCGTCCCGCCGTCCGCCCCTGGAATCCTCATAAAAATCGGTATGTATTCTTGCCCCTTCGCTTTTGTCCTCGGCGTAGAGTTCTTCCACGGTGGTTTCGGAGGGTATCTTTTTGCCTATGTATTTTTCGATGGAAGGCAGTTCGTACACGTCCTGTTCGCTGGCCATGCTGATGGCCTTGCCGGTCTTCCCCGCCCGGGCGGTGCGGCCTATCCGGTGGACGTAGTTTTCCGCCTCGTTGGGGAGGTCGTAGTTTACCACCAGGGCAAGGTCTTCGATGTCGAGCCCCCGGGCGGCTACGTCGGTGGCTACCAGGAAGCGGAGCGTGCCGGCCTTGATGTCTTCGATGATCTTGAGCCGTTTGACCTGGGGGAGGTCGCCGATGATGAATTCCGCTTCGTAGCCGTTGATCCGCATCCTCTTGGCGACGATTTCCGCGTAACGCTTGGTATTGCAGAAAATGATGGCGCTTTCGGGGTTTTCCCGCTTCATGATGCCCATGAGGAGGCGCATTTTGTCGGAGGAGGGCACGTGGTAGAGGATCTGCTCTACCTCGTCTACGGTGACGGTTTCCGGGGCGATTTCTATCTCGAAGGGGGTTTTGGTGTATTCCCAGGCCAGGTTTTTGACCCAGGCGTTGAGGGTGGCGCTGAAAAGCATGGTCTGCCGCCTGTCCGCCGGGGGCACTACCTTGATAAGCTTTCTGAGGTCAGGATAAAAGCCCATATCGAACATGCGATCCGCCTCGTCCAGAACCAGAAAAGCAATATCCATGAGGTTCATCTGCCCTGAATGATTGAGGTCCAGAACCCGGCCGGGAGTGCCCACCAGAATCTGGACGTTGTCCCGGAGCATCGTCGTCTGCTGGGTATAGCCTACGCCGCCGTAAAAGCTGCCGATTTTAAAGGGCAGATATTTGCCCAGGACCTTGGCCTCTTCCTCAACCTGAACCGCCAGTTCGCGGGTGGGAACCATGATGATCGCCTTTTTCCCGTTTAAAAGCGGTTCCGCCAGGAGCCGCTGGAAAATGACGATGAGAAAGGCGGCGGTCTTTCCCGTGCCGGTCTGGGATTGTACGTATAGATCCTGACCGTTAAAGGCATGGGTAAGAACCTGCTCCTGCACGGGCATGCAGGCGGTATATCCCGCTTCGGTAATACCCCTCTGAAGCTCGGGGTGCAAATTTAATTCATTGAATTCCATATTCAATTCTATTTATAAACCTTTTAGCGGAAAATGAATAGCCCCCCTGGTACCAGGGGTATGCGGGGGGCCGCGATGGGATTGCGGCAACAGGATAAACGCATAGGAATTTTTAACCACGGACCACACTGACCCCACGGACAGGTCCACGGACGAATTAACCAAATCCGTGGATTAACGCAGATTTTCACGGATTAACTTGAGCCGAG
>JAISRW010000217.1 GCA_031273405.1 Treponema sp. | reverse complement strand
CGGGGCGGACCCGGCTTTCCCTGGATCGGGCCGGGGCGGTGGCGGATTACCTGATTGAAAAAGGGGTTCGGGAAGCCGACCGCATTATTGTCCGGGGCTTCGGCGCGGATAATCCCGTCGCCGATAACGCCACCCCGGAGGGGATGCGGCGGAACCGGCGGGTGGAAATTACCATACTTGAAAATTAATGGTTCCTATGATACCACTAGGTACCCATGAACTACTCAAACCCCACAAATCTTGGTGTTTTGGCCTGCCCGGGAGGGGAAGTTTTTGCCGACGAGGTGATCTTCCATCTGAAAAAGTGTTATCACCGTAAATTTGATCATACCGTGTCGAAATTGGCGAAGAAGTACGGCCTGGATAACGAAGCGGTGATGGAACGGATCAACTTTATCAACGACCTTTCCGGCTTTACCCCGGCCTTGCCCGAAGAGGGCTTGAAAAGCCATAGCCCCCGGTTTAAGGCGCCCGCCCGGTTTACCCTGTTTCCCAACGGGGAGATTAAGGCGGAGATCCTCGAATCTATCCGGGGGAAGGATATCTACATTGTCCAGGATGTGGAAAATCATTATCCGGTGAATTTTAACGACGGGGCGGTCAAGCGGACCCTTTCGGTTAACGATCACCTGATGACTATTTTTGTCACCGTGGACGCCGCCAAGCAGGCCGGGGCGGAGCAGGTGACCCTGGTGCTGCCGATTTATCCCTATTCCCGGCAGCATAAGGCCAAGGGGAGAGAAGGGCTCACCGCCAGCAGGGTCGGCAAGATTCTGGAATTTCTGGGGGTTTCAAGGATCATCACCCTGGATGTCCATTCCCGGGAAATCGGCAATTCCTTTACCTGTATGCGCCTTGAAAACCTCCACGCCAGTTATCAGATTATCCGGACCCTCTCCCGGCTTTCGGGGGCTTTAAACGACGATTTTGTCGTGGTTTCCCCGGATACCGGAGCGGTGGACCGCAACAAATTCTACGCCACGGCCCTTAAAAAGCCGCTGGCCCTGCTTTACAAGGAAAGGGATTATTCCAAAGTAAGCCGGGACGCCCTGGAAAACAACATCGCCGAAATCAAGCTTCTGGGAAGCGTCAGGGATAAAACGGTCTTTATGGCCGACGATATGCTGGGGACCGGGGGCACTCTCCTGAAGGCCATGAAATTTCTGAAAAGCCAGGGAGCGGGAAAGGTTATCTGCGCCATCAGCCTCCCTCTTTTTTCCGGAGACGCTATCCCCTATTTTGACGAAGCCTATAAGGAAGGGCTTTTTTACCGCATCATCGGAACCAACGCGGTTTATCACGAAGAGGTATTAAAGCGTGAATGGTACATCAGTGTGAATATCACCAAGCTTTTTGCCCAGACTATTTCCCGGCTTCATCAGGGGCTGTCCTTAAGCTCAATTCTGGATAACCGGGATATTATCATCAAAACCTTTTCCGAAGGCTGATCCGTCCGCCATGACTGGGTTTATCCTCTCTGTTGACATCGGAAGCTCCAGCCTTAAAGCGGCCCTCATAGACCGCGAAGGCCGCCTCAATGCCTTTGCCCGCGCGGTCTATGCTCCCCCGGCAGGAAGCCCCGTCCTTTGTTCCCACTGGGAAGGAGCCCTTGCCCGGGTCCTGGAGGAATTGCGGGCCCGAAGCGGGGCGCTCCCGGAGGCGGTCTGTATTTCCGGAAACGGCCCCACCCTGGTACCGGTCGCTTCCGGGGGGGATCCCTTGCCGCCCCTCCACTGGTACGACGGCCGCAGCCTGAAAGTTTCTCCGCAAGGAGGTTCCTCCCTGTTTCTTCCCCGGGCGGCATGGCTCAAGGAAAACGAGCCTGAGCAGTACGAAAGGACGGCGGCTTTTTTTTCTCCCTTTGAATGGCTTTCCCGCAAGCTCGGGGCGGAGGCGGTAACGGTTCTTCCCTCCGCCGACTATGAGAGCTTCTATTGGAACGAGGAGGAACTCCGCCTTTTCGGCCTTGAGGGCGAAAAATTTCTCCCCTACGCGAAGATGGGAAGCCTTATCGGCCGGGTCTCGGCGGAAGCGGCGGGCCGCTTTGGCTGCCTCCGCCAGGGCATACCCGTCATTGCGGGGGGGCCCGATTTTATCACCGCCATCATCGGGCTTAACGCCCTGAAACCCGGTTCCGTCTGCGACAGGGCGGGAACTTCCGAGGGGATCAATGTCTGCGTCCCCCGGCGTATCGAGGCGCCGGGCCTGAGGGTTCTGCCCCACGCCGGGGAAGGGCTCTGGAACGTAGGGGCTCTGATCCCTTCATCGGGGCGGCTCTTTGAATGGTACAGAACCCTGACGGGCCAAACCGGGCGGAGCTACGAGGATCTTCTGACCGAACTCATCCCTTCTTCCGGGGAACCCTCTCCCGCAAGGGTCTTCTTCCGGCAGGAAGCTTCTCCGGGTGGGCCGGCCTTGAGGATAGTTTCCCCGGATCTCCCCGGCAGGGTCGCCCTGGGCAGGGCTGTTCTGGAAGCCATGGGCTTCATGGTCCGCGCCGGGGCGGACAGATTAAGGGCTTTGGGGCTTAAGGTAGAGGAAATGGGCGTCTCAGGCGGTCAGGGCAGGAACAGTCGCTGGAACAGCCTCAAGGCCGGCATCACCGGCATCACCCTCCTGGTCCCGGAGATCCCCGACGGCGAACTCGCCGGGGACGCGGTTCTGGCCGTCTGCGCACTGGGAGAATACTCCTCCGTCGAAGAAGCCGCCTCCCGAATGATCCGCGTGGGGGAAACTTTTGTCCCCCGGAAAGAAACAGCCTCCCTGTGGGAAGAACGCTATCACGCTTATATGGGTCAAATGGGGCAATATGAATGAAGGTTTATAAACTGCCGGAAACAATCTCGGCCCTTATCTTTGACCTGGATTTAACCCTCTATACCAGCCCTGAATACGGAAAAGTCCAGAACGCCAGCCTTGTCGAAAGGCTCGGAAAAACCATGGGAAAATCTTTTGCGGAGATGGATAAGGAAATTAACGAATACCGCAGATTCTTTGCCGCTTCCTGCGGAGGAGAGAAACCGAGCTTAAGCGCCGTTCTTTTGCACTACGGAATTTCCATGGCGGAAAACGTGCGGTGGCGGGAAGAAGCCTACGAACCGGCTCTTTTTCTTGGGGAAGACAGCAGGCTCGGGGAAACCCTCAGGGAACTTTCCGCCTCCTATGCCCTGGGCGTGGTTACCAATAACCCCGTCCTTGTGGCCCGCAAAACCCTGGCGGCCCTGGGGGTGGAGCATTATTTCGGCCCCCTTGTCGGTCTGGATACCTGCATGGCCGCCAAGCCCCAGAGGCTTCCTTTCGCAAAAATGACGGAGCTGCTCGGCTGCCGGGCGGAAACCTGCGTTTCCATCGGCGACCGTTACGATATAGACTTGGCCCTGCCCCTGGAAATGGGGATGGGGGGAATCCTCGTAGACGGCGTTGAAGATGTATACAGGCTGCC
>JAISRW010000194.1 GCA_031273405.1 Treponema sp. | reverse complement strand
TCGGAAGACTCAGGGTAATCCCGGCAGAGCCGCTCGATTTCAAATTTGATGTAGTCAAAACGGCCCAGGGACTCAAAAAGCGCCCGGTGGGTATGGCCTATCACGGAGATGCAGTTGTTTTCCAGGGAAAAGTTATAGGCCTGCCGCTCCACATGGAAACGCCTGTGGGGGCTGCGGGCGGAGGAGATGTTCCTGATGCCCACAGGCTTGAGGAAATACCGGAGGCTGAGGCGCACCAGGTTATTGAAATCTGTGTACACCCGGGAGGACTGGTGGCCGTGGTACACATAAACGGGAATAAGCCCCGTCTCGATACGGATGGCGTTATAGAGGGGATAAGGGTAATTCTTTTCAAAAATCAGATCCTCGTCGTGGTTGCCCAGGGTCTTGTAGAGCCGGCCTTCCGAGGCGAAACGATCGAAAACCCGGTACATCCCGGCCCATTCGGTGCGTATGTCTTTGAAGGAGAATTTGGCCAGTTCTTCGATATCCCCGTTCAATACCAGGCGCCAGCCGTTTTTGAAATAGTAGTCCTCCAGGATCTTTATGATTATATCCCCGTTGGGATGGAGATCGTCCCGCCTGCCTGAGCCCATGTGGAAATCGCTGATGATGAGGACCTTCCCCCCGGGGGCCGCCGAATCGCCGGACCCCTCCGGGGAAATATCCAGTACCGCGTTGGGATTGAATTTCGGGCTGATAATGTCGGAAAAAAAAGATGAAGCCATATTCCTTCTAAGTATATCAAATTTTACGGTACTGTGTTAGACTGCTTTGGAGATTGGACTTGTTCGATAACCTATTTTACTGAACCCTATCGGGTTCGGGTTATCGAACAAGTCTCGCAAAATACTGCGTATTTTGCTGTTTTTAAGCGGAAGTTGTTCAAAAACTGAGGTTTTTGAACAACTCTATTATCTAAACCTGGAGGATATATGCGTTTAAACAGACAGGCATTAGCGGATAAAACCCCATGGGAAAAAGCCGGGATTGAGCTGCCCCGCTTTGATTCTGAAGCCATGATACAGGCAACCAAAGCGGCGCCCCGATGGGTGCATTTTGGCGCCGGAAATATTTTTCGGGCCTTTCCCGCCGCGCTGCAGCAGAGCCTTTTGGACCAGGGGCTGGAAACAACGGGGATCGTGGTGGCCGAAGGCTATGACGGGGAGATAATCGACCGGGTGTTTTTGCCCTACGACAACCTCAGTATGGCCGTAACCCTCAAGGCCGACGGGAGCATACAAAAAAAGGTAATCGCCAGCGTGGCGGAGGCCTTTCGTATCGACCATAAAGAGGATTTTGAAAAACTCAAGGAGATATTCAGGTCAAAATCCCTGCAAATGGCGAGTTTTACCATCACCGAAAAAGGTTACAATCTAAGCGGCCGGGACGGGGAGTTTCTGCCGGATGTGGCGGAGGATTTTCTTGCGGGCCCCGCTTCCCCGAAGAGTTATATCGGCCGGCTTACCGCCCTTTGTTACGAACGGTATCGTGCGGGCGGGCTGCCCCTGGCCCTGGTGAGTATGGATAACTGCTCCCATAACGGGGACAAGTTATACGCCGCGGTGGACGCTTTTGCCGCAAAGTGGGTAGAAAACCATGCCGAAAAGGGCTTCCTGGACTATATCCGGGACAAGTCCAGGGTTTCCTTTCCCTGGACCATGATCGACAAGATTACCCCCCGGCCCGATGACAGCGTCAAGGTCATGCTGGAAAAGGCGGGTTTTACCGATACCCAGGGGCAGGTTACGGCAAAAAACACCTACATCGCCCCTTTTGTAAACGCCGAAGAGGCCCAATACCTGGTGATCGAGGACCGTTTCCCCGCCGGAAGGCCGGCCCTGGAAAAGGCCGGAGTCCTCTTCGCGGACCGGGAAACCGTGGATAAGGTTGAAAAGATGAAGGTCTGCACCTGCCTCAACCCCCTCCACACGGCCCTGGCGATCTTCGGCTGCCTTTTGGGTTATACCAAGATTAGCGGCGAAATGAAAAATCCCGACCTGGTCCGGCTGGTGGAAATTATCGGTTATACCGAGGGCCTCCCGGTGGTGGCGGATCCGAAGATCCTCTCTCCCAGGGAATTTATCGATGAGGTAGTACAGGTCCGCCTCCCCAACCCCTTTATGCCCGATACCCCCCAGCGCATCGCCACCGATACCTCCCTCAAAATCCCCATCCGCTTCGGCGAAACCATCAAGGCCTACCTCGCGGACAGCGCTTTGGATATAGGGAATTTGCGGCTCATCCCCCTGGTGCTGGCGGCCTGGGTACGCTACCTCATGGGGATAGACGACGAAGGAAAGCCCTTCGCCGTGAGCCCGGACCCCTTTTATCCCACCCTGGCCCCGACCCTCTCGGGCATCGCCCTGGGGCAGAAGGGCCCCTTCCATGCGGCCCTGGAACCCATCCTGTCGGACAAGCGCATCTTCGCCGTCGACCTCTACGAAGCGGGCCTGGGCGAACGGGTAGAAGCCTACTTCGAGGAACTTGTCGCCGGCCCCGGAGCCGTGGCGGCGGCGCTGAAAAAGCACACCCTAAGCGCCGGGGGGTGAATTTTAGCAGTCGCGGACCTTCGGTCCGATTGCGCTTGTGGATTTTCGGGGCTGCGCGAACCAGAGGTTCGATGGGAGTTTGCAGGGTAAATCGAACCCTAAAACTACGATAAATGGGCTCCTTAAGCAGTTTGAAAGGTGAAAAACCGCCTGATCGGCGGTTTTTGAGGTTTTATGCGCGAAGCGCAACAAACTGCCGGCAAAAGGGATTCGCATTGCATGGATAGATAGTATAGATGGAATACGAGATGGTGGTCGCCGACCCCGCCGGGAACATTACGGTCTTTGTCCTTGACCCTGTGGACAGCCCCGAAGAGCGGGCGGCCCTATCAAAAGCCATACTGGGCGACCCCCTGCTCAAGGCCGAACAGGCGGGTTTTGTGATCCCCCCGGAAAGGGAAGACGGCCTCTGGCGGCTTGAGATGATGGGCGGAGAATTCTGCGGCAACGCCGCCAGGAGCTTCGGCCTCTTTGTTGCCGCCCGGCGGGGCCTCAAGGGGAAGCTGGCTATTCCGGTTTCCGTAAGCGGGACCGGCAGGCCCGTGACCGTGAACGTTGATGTCGAAGCGGGCTGGGCCGAGGCCGAAGTTCCGCCGCCTCTGGCCCTAGGAGTTTGCTGCGCTTCGCGCACGGAATCTGAAAAAATCGCCGACCGGGCGATTGCGAACCTCTGTTCGATTTACCCTGCAAACTCCTCCCATCGAACCTCTGGTTCGCGCAGTCCCGAAAATCGGACCGAAGGTCCGCGGCTGCTGGACAGCCTGGAGGGAGGGCTGCCGGTGGTGGTTTTTGACGGCATCACCCATGTGATTGCCCCGGATATAACACCTTCCGAAGCTTCCTTTAAAAGAATCAGGGAATCCCTCGAAAACCGGGGTTTTTGCGGCATTTATGACGCAAAAATCCACAAGTACAACAGGCTGCCGGCCGCCCTGGGCGTTCTTTTCTATGACCCGCCTTCCCGCTTTATGACGCCGGCGGTTTACGTCCGGGCGACGGACACCCTGGTCTTTGAATCAAGCTGCGGTTCCGGCTCGGCGGCCCTGGGGGTATGGGAAAGCCGGGATCTCTCAAACGGTGAGCGCCGCCTTTCCGCCGCCCAGCCCGGCGGCGTCATCGAGGTAAAAGTCCGCAAGAACAGGGGCCGTGTCGATGCGGTCTCCATCGGCGGCGCCGTAACCCTCTCGCGGCTCGAAGCGCAACAAAGTCCTCGCATAAAGTAAGTAAAAGTCCGTGTGATTAATAAGGAGCCTTTCCCAAAACCCGGTTAGTGCGGACCTCCGGTTCAACGGGAAAAGCTTCCGAAAAAGCGGTCTAGCAGCCTGTTGCACTTGTAGGTTTTTGTGACTTTTTTAGCAAAAAAAGTCACAAAACCACGATTAATGGGCTCCGCGAACCAGAGGTTCGATGGGAGTTTGCAAGGTATAAATTTGCAAAAAATAAAAAATTTATATGATTTTGGGGCAAAGTCCCACAAACTCCTAATCCGATGTCCCTTCAGGGCGAGAGCGTTGATTCGGTCAGGGCGGCCACCGCCGCGCCGAAGAGGGAAGCCTGCTCTACCGGGGCTATCATGTACGAGCGAAGCTTCTCCTTGACCAGCATGACGTGGAGCCAGGATTCCATGGCCCTTCGCATGCCCTGGTAGACCAGGTAGGTGGTCCCCTCCATGGCGATCCTCGCCGGGTTGAGGGGATCTCCGCCGCCGCCGGCCCGTATTACCCCGCCGGCTACCATGGCGGCGGCAAAGAGGGCGCCCCGTTCGGTAACCACGGAAGCGATCCCCGCCAGGCAGGAGCGGGCGTCCCTTTCGTCTTTCGCAAAGAGCCCGCCTACGGGTCCTTCCATGGCCAGGGGATCCCGCAAAAAGGCGTTGAGGTCCTTGGTTTGCAGGCTTTCCATGGAAAGCAATTCCTCCGACTTTCCGAATTTGAGGACCCCGTCCCTGACGGCCTGTTTGAGAATATGGAGGGTGAGGGGGCCAAGGTAAGCGCCCGCCGAAGCCTTTTCCAGGGTATAGGTTCCGGGGTTTTTAGTGGCGTTGTCAAATTCCCTGTCCAGGGAACCCATATAACGGTGGGCGAAAGTGCCGGTTTCGCAGACCACAACCTGGGGGTTGGTCTCCGATTCAAAACCTATCTTGGGGATGGTCTTTTCGGGGTAGGCGGTGTTAAAGCCCGTACCCAGTATGCATCCCACCACCGGCCCGCGGGAGGGTAAACCCAGGAGGCCCGAAAGCAGGGTCGCCACCGTGTCGTTTAGAAGCACAATAGGGCCCGGAACCTCAAGGCTCTGCCTGGCCAGTGCGTCCCGAAGCCCCCGGCCTATGGCCTGGCCGATGACTTCGGGGGCATCAACCTCCTTGCTGAAAGCCATGAGTATGCCGTCGGCGTCTTTGGTTATTTCCATGGGATAAGAGAAGCAAAAGCCTATCCCTTCGACAGCCGGGGCGTTCCTGATCAGGGGAGCGGTTACGGCGGCAATTCCATCGAAGAATTCGCCGGCCTTGAGGCGGCCTCTGGTTCCGGGCATGGGAACCTTGGAATTGGCTCCTTCCTGAACCTTCCCGTTCTCGTCAAAGGTGACAAGGGCCGCCCTGAGATTTGTACCTCCCGCGTCCAGGGCGATCACCGTTTTGTCGGAAGGAACAACGGAGACAGGGCTTATATAGGCGGGTATCATGGGGAGGCTCGAAGCCTGCCCCTCCAGCCCCCGCTCCATCTCGACAAGCACATCATCAACCAGGCCGTGGGGATCGATGCGATTGTAGTGAAACCCATAATACCGGGCAAATTCCGATATGAGATCGGCGTCAAAGGATTTGCTCATAAAACACCCCGAGTTTAAGTATGAACCAGAATGCCGCCTTCCGCAAGCCTGGGCGTTGCAGGGCGAACGCATTAAAAATTCTCGAATTGGCTATAAAGTTGGCACGATCTATAGCTATGATAAAGCAATGTTGATTTTTTGGGAGGGGAACCATGGAAACAAGAACCATAGCGCCGCCGGCGGAGTATTTCAAGGATGTGAAAGACCCGCGCATAGAGCGGAAAAAGCTGTATCCTTTGGATGAAGTCATCATCATTACAATATTGGCGTTTATGAGCATGGCTGAGGGCTGGGAAGACGGCAACGTTACCGTTGCTTGAGGATTACGGGAAGGCGAAACAGGACCGGCTGAAAAACTTCCTGCCCTTGAAGAACGGGATACCCAAGCACGATGTGTACCGGCAGGGAGAGAGCCCGGCTGAAACCGGAAGAGTTAGAAGCGCGCTTTATGCGGCGGATACAAGACTTGCGGCTCCCGATAGACCGGGAAGTAGTAGCGATAGACGGGAAAACCATACGGGGCAGCGCCGACAAGTTCGCCTGCCTAAAGGCGGCGCATGTGGTAAGCGCGTGGGCCGCTGACAACCGGCTGGTGCTGGGCCAGGTGAAAACAGAGGAAAAGAGCAAGGGAAACGAAGTTTCCACAATAACGGCAATACCGCAGTTATTAGCCATGTTTGCGTTGAAAGGCAGTATCATCACCATAGACGCGGCGGACTAAAGTCCGAGGGGTGTCAGTACGCGATAGCCGATCAAATCGTAG
>JAISRW010000079.1 GCA_031273405.1 Treponema sp. | reverse complement strand
TACCCAGGAGGCCGTGGCGGAGGCGGCGGAAGAAACCGACATCAGGCGGGATATTTTCCGCTCCCTCAGCGCCGCCAAGATCCCCATCCTGATGATGCGGTCTCTGGACATGAGCCTGGAAGAGATCTTCCTTAACCTGACCACCAAAGAAACCACAGGAGAGGCAAAACAATGATCGCTATTTTTAAACGGGAACTAAGAGCCTATTTTCTTACCCCCGTCGGCTATCTTTACATGGGATTTTTCCTGCTGATAACGGGGATCTTTTATACCTTCAGCAATCTGCTGAGCGCCAATTCCCGGTTTTCCGGGTTTCTCGGCAGCATACTGCTCATCTACCTCTTCGCCATTCCCCTGCTGACTATGCGGCTTTTTTCCGAGGAGAAACGGCAAAAGACCGACCAGCTTCTCCTTACCAGCCCGGTGACCATTACCGAAATAGTCTGCGGCAAATTCCTGGCCGCCCTGGCGATGTACATCCTCACCCTGTTGGTGACCCTCTTGTACGTCCTGGTCATCGCGGTCTTTGGGGATCTCCAGGGCTGGGAGACCCTGGGGAGCTACATCGGCTTTATCTTCCTGGGGGCTTCCTATATTGCCGTGGGGGTCTTTATTTCGGCCGGCACGGAAAACCAGCTTACCGCCGCCCTGGCGGCCTTTTTCTCCCTTCTGGTGATCTGGATCCTCGATCCCCTGAGCCAGGCGATCCCGCCGGATATAAAGACAGGGCTTATCTCCGCGTCGGTTCTGGCCCTTGCGGTGGTTTTATTCCTCTATATTAATACCCGGAACTGGCTCATCGTCCTGGGCGCCTTCATCGCGGCGGCCCTGGCCATAGGGGGTTTTTATCTTTTTAACCGGGCGGTATTTTACGGGTTCGCCCAGAAGTTTCTTGGCTGGTTTTCCCTGAACCGGCGCTACGAATCTTTTTCCATGGGGCTTTTAAAATTCGATTCCCTCTTGTATTACGCCTCTTTCGCCGGGCTCTTTCTTTTCCTCACGGTCCGGCTGATTGAAAAACGGCGCTGGAATTAGGAGACGGCAATGAAAGGCATAAAGATAGACTTGAAAAAGATAGGCGAATCCTTGAAAACCCGCCAGGTGCGGTACGGCGGCTATGCGGCACTCATAACCCTGGCGGTCATCGCGGGCCTTATCCTGATAAACCTTATCATGGGGCAGTTCGCCCCCCAGGTGGATTTAACCGGCAACAGGATGTTTTCCCTTTCGGAGCAGACCCTCCAGGTGATAGATTCCGTTGACAGCCAGGTCGTCTTTCACGGCCTCTGGCGGCCCGGGGAGGAAAGGAGCGAGATCACTACCGCTCTGGATCTGTATCTGGCCCGGAACAAAAATTTCCGGCTGAACATCGTGGACCCCGAGAGGAACCCCGGCCTGGTGCAAAGGTTCGACAAAGACAACAAGGGGATTTCCCCGGGCTCCGTCGTTGTGGAAGGGCAAAAGGGCTTCAAGGTGATTGGCCCCATGGAGATGTACGATCTGGACTATTCCCGGGCGACTTACGAAAATCCCAACCCCTCGATAACCGGCGTCGCGGTGGAGCGCAGGCTTACCAACGCCCTCCTCTATGTGGCCGCCGGTACGACTCCGGCGGTCTATGAACTCATCGGCCACGACGAAGCCCCCCTCGGCGGCCTGGGCGCCCAGGCCCTCATGGAACGGGAAAACTATTCCCTCAAACAGCTCAATCTGCTTTTGTCGGATATTCCCGCCGACGCTTCGGCGCTTATTCTCAACACCCCTCGGTCGGATCTGTCTCCCGGGGAAGCCGACAAACTGCTTGCCTGGCTTGATAAGGGGGGGCGCCTCCTGGTTCTGGCGGATTTCCGGGCCGGGGAGCTTGCCAATCTTAACCGGGTATTTGCCAGTTACGGCTTTCAGTTTGATTACGGAGTCGTGATCGAACCGGATCAGACCCATACCGCCGGTTCTCCCCTTCTGGTTCTGCCCGAAAGGGGGGACCACGACATTGTAAAGCCTCTTAACGAGCAGGAGAGCCCCATACTGCTCTCCCAGGGGATGGGTGTTTCGGAGCTTTCCGCCAAACGGCGCAGCATAGAATTCATCCCTTTCCTCAATACCTCCAAAGATTCTTTCCTGCGTACCGATATATCGGTCGGTTCTTTAGAAAAGATCGCTTCCGACGCCGGGGGGCCGATTACCATGGGCGTGGCGGTAAAAGATCCTTCCTATATCCAGGGAAACGAGCCCCAGGCCCGGATTGTTGCCATAAGTTGCGGAGCCCTGCTGGAGAGCGTAAGCTTTTACGGGCAGATCCCCGGCAATCTGGATCTCTTTATGAACAGCCTTACCTGGCTTGAGGACAGGCCCGAGAATATTGCCGTGCGTTCCAAGAGTCTTTTTATTCTGCCCATGCGCCTCAACACCCTTCAGATTGTGATTTTCGGCCTTCTCTTTGTCATCGTCATTCCCCTGGCGCTTTTCGCCGGCGGTTTGGTGATCTGGCTCAAGCGACGGCATTTATGAGGGTCCGGCTATGACGAGAAAATCAAAAGTGCTGATCGCCGCCTTCGCCGCCCTGGCGCTGCTGGGGGGCGGGTATTACGGCGCTGTCGCCTGGAAACAGGCCAAGGCCGAAGAATCGTCCGCCGGGGCGGCTCCGGGCTCCTCCGTCAGTCTTTCAAGCCTTGATTCTTCCAAAATTATCAGGATCGAAATACCCGGTACCGGCCTTTTCCTCGAAAAGCAGGGCGATCTCTGGGAATTAAGCCCCCCGGCGGCCGTCAGGCTGGACCAGGGCAAGATCGAAAGCGCCCTCTGGTCCTTGGGGAGCCTATGGGCCGAAAGGGTGGTGGAAGAGGAGCCCGGGGATCTTTCCGTATACGGGCTGGACAAGACCCGGCCCAGGACGGTGGTGATCGATTCGGAGGGAGGCCGGGCCGACTACCTTATAGGCGCCATGACCCCTTCCAGGGCTTCTTACTATGTCATGACCGGGGAAGATCCCAAGGTCTACGCGGTTTCGGAATACTCGGTCAGGAATCTTCTTCTGGATCTTGACGGCATCAGGGACAGGAGCCTGCTGGCCCCCTTTGAGCCCCAGAACCTCCGCCGCCTGATTCTGGACACAGGGAAAACCCGGATCGACGTGTCCCCCAAAACGGAGGCTGATACGGGGGTTTCTTCCTTTTCAACCTTTATGCTCACTTCGCCCTATACCCGGAAGCAGGGCGTGGACGGCGAAAAATTCGGCGAATTCCTTGCCCCCCTGCAAAGCCTGCAAATCCGGGATTTTATCAACGACAATCCCGCCTCCCTGGGGCCTTACGGCTTGGACAACCCCATGAGGCTCTATGTGGAAACCGACGTATCTTCCCTGGACCTGTTCCTGGGGAACGCCGAGGGAGACGCCTATTACGCCAAAAAAGCCGATTCCCCCGAAGTTTTTACCGTCGGCGGGCTGGAGGCGGTGGTCAACGCCAGGGCTTTCACCATAGTGGATAAGTTTGCCCTGATTCTGAATATCGATACGGTGGATCGCTTTGTGATAAGCGAAGACGCCAAAGCCCTGCTGACGGCTGAAATCAAGGGCAAGGGGGACGAGGCGGTATTCACTCTGAACGGGAGGAAGACCGCCGACAAGCCTTTCCGGGCTTTTTACCAGACTGTCATCGGCCTTTTGACGGACGCGGAGTATTCGGGCCCCCGGCCTTCGAACAACCCGAGGGGCGTAATTACAATCCGGTACTATCTGAATACCCCGCCGGGACAGGAAACGGCCGCCAGCCTCATCCCCTATAACAGGGATTTTTACATCCTGGACATGGACGGGACAACCGAATTCCTGATTTCCCGCGCCCAGGTACAGAGGATCTTTGACTCCGCGGATTCCATGGAATATGCGGAAGATCAGGATTAGGCCGCAGGTATTGCTTTTAGCCCCTGAATAGGAGATACTATTATTATGGATTTGGGACAGGTTATCTATATTGTGAGCCGTCTCATTTTGGGGGCTCTGGCCTCTTTTTTTGCCATCATGGTCTGGTCAAAGATCAGGGATGCGGCGTGGATGCTCATGGTAATTGGCGCGATTGCTTCTTATGTGGAAACGGTCTACTCAATTCTGACCCTTATGGGTATCACCGGGGATAATATTCCTACTATAGGTTCGATGCCTCTGGTATCTATCATACTCCCCTGTCTGCCCACAGTTTTTTTTATAGCCGCTTTTATTGTCATGGCGGCGCGAAAATTCCGGCGTTCTTAATTGAGGCAGTTCCATCGGACCGGCGGTCCGCAATGTCAGATTTTGGAACTGCAACCTTAGATTTAGATTAAAATTAAAGCGGAGGAGACAACCCCCAAACCCGGCTGGTTTTGGGGAAACTCCGGAGGATGATATGAAAGCTCTTTTAATCGGTTTGGTAGTCATTGCGGCGGCGGTTCTTGCGGTTTTACCCATGGGATTGGGCTGGTGGGAGAATGTTTTAGACTTCTTGAGGGGTTCTCTGCCGGTTATAGCCCTCGGTGTGGGGCTTATAGCTGTCTTTATAGGCGCGGCGGATCTCAAAGACAAAGCGGAACAGAAAAAAGAGGACGGCTCAGACTAGCAGCTTGTGGGGCCTTGCCCCAAAATCATATAAATTCGCAGTTTATTGCAAATTTATACCTT
>JAISRW010000051.1 GCA_031273405.1 Treponema sp. | reverse complement strand
ACTATATGCTATCGGGAGAGGACGGTTCGCTATGCCCCAGTGCATTCTTACCGCGAGAAGGTGACTCCCGTGCGCGATCCCTGCCTGCCCGTGTGTTTTTAGCCTTTCCTTGGTATAATGTAATAGGATAGTAACTGGAACCGGAAATTGTTTTCATCAAAACAGCGTTCAAACATGGCGTCAACGATATAGTTATACGCCACCCCATTAAGACCTATTGCTGCGAAGAAGTCTTAGACGGCTGCGAAGGCAAGTATCTGGTTCTGGGCTGCGATACCAACGGGAATCCGCTGGAAATCGTTTACGAGGAATTTGGCGAAAATGGAATGTGTGTGTTTCACGTCATGCCTTGTCAGGAAAAATACCTGTCTTATTTTATCCGGAAGGGGGAAAAATGAAAGCGGCCGGCATCATAACCGAAGAAGAAGCGGAAGCGATGGATGAAATGCTCGTCAATAGCAATATCATGCCCAAGGCAGGGAAACCCGGTGTTCTTACCTGCATGGGTTTTCTGCCAAAGCAGCCCGATTATTGGGCTGCTAGTAGGCATTCAGCATTGTATATGTGCATAAATTCAGAAGAATTTTAACCACAGACCACACGAACGACACGGACTTTTTATTCGGAATCCCCGCTTTTGTCCGTGTAGTCTGTGTGGTCTGTGGTTAAATTCATTTTTTATACCGCTTTGCTTTATTCACGATTTCAAAACAGACTGCCTCCTAGGGCTAGCAGCCTGTTTAGGCATTGTCGCCAAGTGGCAAGGCAGGGCGTTGCAAACGCCTTATCGGGGGGTTCGATTCCCTCCAATGCCTCTGTGTCGGCGGCCGAGTGGTTCAGCGGCTGTTTGTGGGGCAGCTTTACGCGGGTTCAAATCCCGTCCGACACCTTCTTGACCCATAGCGCAATGGTGGAGCATCGGAATTTGAATCCGATTGTCCGTAGTTCGATTCCACACAGGGTAGCAAAAGTAGACAAGAACGAGAGATTAACCTATTTACACGCTCAAAGCTGCCTTCTGTTTCTCTATATAGCTGTTTACCGCTGTTCTCACTTGAGGCTGCGCAGGGCATCCTCAAAGCTCTGGATGGCTTGGGTAAGGCTGTTACGGGTGATGATGTCGGCGGTACCACAAAATTGAAGTTCCTGCTGTAAAAATACCTGTTCGGATAGGATAATAATCTCACAGTCGGCGGATGCTTGGGCCTCCCGAAACGCGGTTAACGCACGGGAGATACCGCTCTCAAAAAAGAACCGTCCCTGATGCTCCTGTCCATCGGTCGCAAAACCTTTACGACCGCCATCAATATTCTCAACAGCGAATAGTATCTTAGTCAGTAAGCCAATTTTGTCCAAATTCGGCCTCAGCTTCCGACAAGTTCCACCTGCCATTGATGAGAAAATCCGCGCCCAGGTGGTCTTTCGCCCATTTTGCCAGATAGGGCAGCATGGGCAATTCTTCCTTCATGATCCGTTCATATTCGGCTTCATTTCCGGCTTTCTCATATTCAAGGGCTTTGCCCGCAATGGCAAATCTTTCACTTAACGTCATAGTTTGACTCATCCCTTCACTGCCCCCGCCACAAGACCCTTAACCATGTACTTCTGGAAGAAAAAGAACAATACAATGATGGGCAGCATACCGACAACGGAAATGGAATTGATCAGGGACCAGTCGTAGGAAAGCTCGCCCAGGTACCGCAGGGCTACACCGGCCGAAAGCGTTCTCAGCGCGTCGTTTTGAATCAGGGTTACCGCGTGGAGATAATCGTCCCAGGCCATGAGAAAGGCATAGATGACAACCGCCACAACACCCGGCTTAACCAGGGGCATTACTATCCTGACCAGTATCCCCATCCTGCCGGAGCCGTCAATATAGGCGGCCTCCTCTATGGCCCTGGGAACGCTCTCAAAGAAACCGGACATCAGCATGGAAGTAAAGGGCACCATAGCCGCCACCAGGGCAAGAACCAGCCCCGTCCTGGTATTGATCAGAGCGACCTTCCCCATCAGGTCGTAGAGGGAGATCATCCGGCTGATCACCGGGAACATCTGGCTGGTGAGGAGGGCCGCCACTATCCACCGGTT
Organism: Treponema sp.; assembly: GCA_031273405.1. The sequence continues at coordinate 2,607 of JAISRW010000051.1, read as the reverse complement.
CCACGTAAAGTGAAAGCGGGACAGGGCATATCCGCTCAGGACAGCCAGGAACAGGGTAAACACGGCGGTACAGCCGGATACCAAAAAGTTATTTTTATAATAGACAAAGAAATCGTTATGTTTGGTAAAAAGATTGATATAGGCGCTCAGGGAAGGATCTTTGGGAATAAAGGTCGGCGGGAAACGGTAGGCTTCCATGTTGGTTTTAAAGCTGGTCAGCAATACCCAAAAAACCGGAAAGAGCAAAAACAATAAAATCAGCGCCAGAGCCGAGTATTTAATGATCTTCCCGCCTATCTTGTTCACGCTCATTGCTTCCCCCTCAATACGAATAGTCGGCGCCCATGCCCATCAGGCGGTTATACACAAAAACCACCAGGATCATCAAAAGCATCCAAACGGTGGTTACCGCCGCGCCGGAACCGAGGTTGTTGGAAATAAAAGCCTCACGGTAGCTCAGTATGGCCAGAGTAGTGGTAGCGTTATTCGGCCCTCCACCGGTCATGGTCCAGATCAGGGGGAACTGTTTAAAATTTTCGATGATAGCCATCGACAGGGCGACTTTTATCACGGTTTTCATGCAGGGCAGGACAATACGGAAAAAACGTACCCTGCTGCCGGCGCCGTCCACTGTGGCGGCTTCCAGCATGTCGTCGGGGACATTCTGAAGGCCCGCCAAAAGCAGCAGGGTGGTAAGGGGGATCTGCTTCCAGAGGGCGGCAATGGCGATGCCGAACATCGCCAAAACCGGCCTGTTCAGCATTGCCAGATCCCTTACCCTGCCGCCGCTTACTACCTGGGCCAGGTACTTTAAAAGACCGTACTGGGGCTGATAAATCCACATCCATATAAGGGCCGAAATAACGGTCGGCACCACCCAGGGGATCATCATGACGCTGCGTAAAAAACGGGCGCTCTTTATCCCGGAATTGAGAGCCAGCGCGAGGATCATGCCAAAAACAAACTGGGATAAAACCACCAGCAGAACAAAGCCGAAGGTAATCCCGATGGCCGGCGGGAGCTTGCTGTTTTGAAAGAGCCGCACATAATTGGCAAAATTATTCCATGTGCCCGGCAAACCGGAAATGATATTTCGTACCCGGTAGTCCAGGAAGCTCTTTATCACCGAATCGGCCACGGGAACAAGAATAAAAATTGCGGTTATTAAAACCGCCGGGGCCAGCAGGGCAAGCGAAAAATACCGGTCCCCGGCAACACGTCTTACCATTACGGACTATGGCGCAAAGGCCGCCGCGGCGTTCTTAAACCGCAAAATAGCGGCGTTCAGATCCGTGCCGCCCACGGTAACCGCCTGGGCGAGGGTGCAGAGTTCCAGATTCAGATCCCCTATGGCAGGGATAAAGGGGACGGCCCTGGCGTTGTTAATGGAACCGGCGGCGCCCTTGAGTACGTTACTCTGGGTTATGGCCGTCATGGCGCTCATGGATTTCTTTGCCGGATAAGCGGGAGTAATGTTGGACATATAATTTCCCAAAACCTCTTCGGTAATGACATATTCCACCAACTGCCGGAGGGCCTCCCTTCTTGCCGGGCCGTTATCAACGAGGATAAAACAATGGGACTGGAGGATGCTGTCGCCTTTGCCGTCGCCGCCCGAAAGGGGCGGAGCCGAGGCGGTGAAGGCGGCGGAGGCGGGATTGATGCTCTGGACGCCGTTGAAACCCCAGGACTGATCGTAGTACATGGCAAGCTGGCCCAGGGCGAAAAGGTTGCGCAGATCCTTCAATCGCGCATTCTCAGGATTCCATCCCGCTTTTTGCAGTCTTTGCAGTATTTCAAAGGCCTGCCTAAAACCGTCATTATCCACCGAAAGCTTCCCGTCATCGGCAAGCACCTTGCCGCCGAAATTATAGACCATAGCCGTTAAGGACGAACCCGAAACAGGCACCGACGCGGTGGTCTGGCCGAAGGGATAAATCTTATTGCCGTCGTCGCTTGTAAGGGGGGCGATTTTTTCCGCCATCCCCAGCATTTCGTCGTAGGTCTTGGGCGGCTGGTCAGGGTTCAGCCCGGCTTTTTTAAAAATATCCTTGTTGTAATAAAGCACATAGGGCGAAATATAAAGCGGCACGCCGTATATCTTGCCGTTGATCTTGAAGCCCTCAAGGATATTGGGGTAAAAATCGGAAAGATAGGAAGAAGAGAGCACCGTATCCACCGGGGCCGCAAGCCCTGAGTCTTCCAGGGTAGGAATCCAGTCGATCTCCCCGAACAGCAGATCCACCTTGTCGCCGCCGCCTGCCATGTTGATGACCTGGTTAGTGATTTCCCCATAGGGAGCGGTTACCCATTCAATGGTGATGTCGGGGTACTTCTTTTCAAAACCCGCCTTAACCCCTTCCCAGAACTCGGTGTACCCCGCTTCCAGGATGGCATAATTGGCGAATTTGAGCGTCACAGGCCCGCCGGCCGCCGGCGCGTCGGTTTTTCCGCCTCCCCAGACCGGCAGGGTCAGGAAAAGCAAAACCAAAATAGATCCGCAGATTTTCTTGTACATGATAATCCTCCTTGGTATTATACCATAGTAAAAATATTAGTTTAATAATATATTAAACCTATAGGAAATGCAAGTGTCTTAAATGCCCC
>JAISRW010000242.1 GCA_031273405.1 Treponema sp. | reverse complement strand
CTTGGTTATGGGCTGGGAATAGGCAATGATAGCCAGGGTTTCCATGGCGGCACGGGACAGCCGGGACTCGTTCTTTTTACCGTACCGCTCTTTGAGGTTATCCCAGTACTCTTTCTTGGGGGAGATCATGGCCCCTCCCCCTATGCGGACCAGTTCCAGCCCCGATTCTTCGGCGCCGAGGCGCCCGGACAGATTTTCCAGGGCTTTTCTTACCACATCCCGGGCCAGGCCTGAAATACGGGAAAGCCTCTCTTCGTCAAGAGGATCCGATTCCAGGTATAGTATAGCCTCAATCAGGGCTGTTTCCTTCTCCAATTTTAACTCCGTCATAAAAAACCTTGTCGTTAGGCTTGATAATAATATCCCCAAACATGCGGTTTTGAAAGATCAAAACCATTCGGATCTTAACCGCTTCCAGGACCGCCAGAAAGGCGCAGACAATGTCAAGGACCGAGCCTCGGCGGACCACCAAATCCGTAAAATTACATTCCCCCCGGTTTTCCAGGAGTTCCTGCATGAGGGTGAACTTCTCGTTCACCGATACTTCCTCATACATGTCGAAGATTCGTTCCCTCGAAAGATTGGACATGAGAGACGAAAAAGTTTTTAGCAGTATCCAGATATCGGCCTTTTCCCAGAGATCCTCATCGGCAAAAGGCAGAGCCCGCTGGAGCCGCTTTCTTTCGATCATCCATTCGGTTTCCCTTTCCTTATCTTCCATGAGTTCCGAAAGCTTTTTGAACTTCTGATATTCGATGAGACGCTCTACCAGTTCCTGCCGGGGGTCCTCGTCCTCATCGTCCGCGTTTACTTCCACAGGCAGGAGCATGCGGGATTTGATGAGCAGCAGGGTGGCCGCCATGGCGTGGAATTCGGAAACTTCCTCCAAATCCAACTCGGTGGCATAGGTCAAACATTCCAAGTACTGTTCGGTGATCTGGGCGATAGGAATGTCATAAATGTTGATTTCGTTCTTTTTTATCAAAAAAACCAACAGATCCAGAGGCCCCTCAAAATCATTGATAGCAAAATGGCGGCCGTTACTGCCAAGCGTAGTTTCCATCTATGATAGATTATACCTTTTTAAGCCCCGAGGGTAAAGAGTTTAAGCGTGATTCCCCAGGGCAGCAGCGCTTACTTTCAAGGTTTGGGAAATCATCGAAATTGAAGGAATTTTTACCGCCAAGTCGCGGTTCGATTCGACTTGGCGGTTAGGTTCTTCTTCGTAACTATTGCGGTTTTGAGGGGATTTCAGAAGTGAAAAAGTAAGCGCTGTTGCCCTGGGCTGTCGCTTGTATTCCCTCTCAAAATGGGGTAAGGTGAGGCAGGTCCAGGTTTTGGGAAACCCGCTTACATATTCCGGAATAGAGAGCTTTTCCCAAAATTCGGTTGGCGCGAACCTCCGGTTCGATGGAAAGGCTTCCGAAAAGCGGCTCATAGCCCGTTTTTTCTATTAAACTAAATGTAAGGGTGTTTTTTCAAAACTGAAGTTTTGGGAAAGCCTCAAAATTATGATAATAAAATTATGACAAAAATGATAAAAAATAACAACTTTGTTCTCTTTTGGCTGAAAATAGCAAATTCCGAAACCCTCAGCATTATACGGAACGCTTTTACCCTGAGTATGCCGGTAGTCATCGCCGGGGCAGGGGCGGTGTTGATCAACAATTTCCCCATTCCGGCTTACCAATCCCTGATGGAGAGGATTTTCGGCCCCCTCTGGCGCGGTTTCGGCGGCTATATCTGGAACGGCACCCTGGCGGTTCTTTCCCTGGTGCTGGTCTTTACTATCAGCTACAGCGTCGCGGAACGGTACAACCTGAAAAATCCCCTGAAGACCGTGCATCCCCTGATCGCCGGCCTCCTGTCTTTTTGCGCCTTCATTACCATCACCGAGCCTTCGACCCTTGATTTTGCCATACCCTATAACTGGGTCGGGGTAAACGGCCTCTTTGCGGCGATTGTTACGGCCCTTCTTTCCTCAAAGCTTCTTTTGTTTTTTTACCGCTTTCCCCGGCTGCGCATTCAATTCGGCGCCGAGGATTCCTGGGCGTCCATGTCCCATGCCTTTGCCGCCATGATCCCCGGCTGTCTTGTCCTTGCCGCAGCCGCCCTGTTCAAATTGGGCCTGGCGGCTCTTGGGGTGCCGGATATCCACGGGCTGATCTATGACGTTCTGTCCCGCCCCCTTAAGGGTCTGGGGAACAACCTGGGTACGGCTGTGCTTTTCAACCTGGCCCAGCAGACGCTCTGGTTCTTCGGCATCCACGGTTCCAATGTTCTGGAGCCTATAGCAAAAGAACTCTATGTATCCGCCGATCAGGCAAATCGGCTTGCCATTGCCGGGGGGAACCCTCCGTCTTTTATTTTTACCAAGACCTTTTTTGACACGTATATTTCTATGGGCGGCGCGGGCAATACCATCTGCCTTTTGGCGGCCCTTTTGTTTACCCGGAGGAAAAGCAGCATGAGGCGGGTGGCCCAGATCTCCCTGATCCCCGCGGTGTTCAACATCAACGAGACCCTGCTCTTCGGCCTTCCCCTGGTGCTCAACCCTGTTTTCTTTATTCCCTTTGTGATGGCGCCTATAGCGCTGACGGTTACCACCTGGGGCGCCATGGTCCTGGGCCTGGTCCCCGTCGGTCCCGTCAAGGTGGCCTGGACGACGCCGGTCATTATTTCAGGCTGGGTTGCCTCCGGTTCCGCCGCGGGCTGCGTCATGCAGCTCTTCAATATTTTTGCCGGTTTCTGTATATACCTGCCCTTTGCCCGCATGGCCGAGAAGATAAGGCGCTACCGTTTTGAGGCTACCTACGGCGAACTCCTGCGGGCCGGATCGGGCAATGCCTACGGGATTCTGGCGAACCTGAGCGGCGAGATAGGGGCGATTTCCCGGGTCCTGGCCAACGACCTTTTGGCTTCGATCAAAAAGAACGAGCATCTGCTCCTGAAAAATACGCCGGGCATCACCTTTATGCTGGATCTTGAAATGCGCTTTGTTATGGGAAGCGAAAAAACCGTGTCTTTCCTGGGCTACCACGATTTGCGGGATATGACGGGCCGGCCTTTTGAAAATCTTTTCAGCGGGATCATGTTCGATTCCTGGATTAAGAACGCTTCCGATCACTGCCTGAATGTTCTCAGAACGAGCCGGGCCGAGGAATATGAGGAAGAAGTTTCTTTCCGTTCCGGAGGAAAGGCCGTGTACCAGATTGCCATTACCCTGGCGGAGGAGCAGGACCGGGTCTGCCGGGGCGTGGTGATGGTGATGAACGATGTTTCGGAATTGTACCGGGCGCGGGAGGCGGCGGAGCAGGCCAGCATTGCCAAGGGCGCCTTCCTGGCTAACATGAGCCACGAAATACGCACCCCCATGAATGCGATCATTGGGATGACCGCCCTGGCAAGAACGGCGGATACTATCGAACGGAAGGATTATTGCCTTGAAAAAATAAGCGGCGCTTCGGCCCACCTCCTGGGGGTGATCAACGACGTCCTTGACATGTCGAAAATCGAGGCGAACAAGCTGGAAATGTCGCCGGTGAATTTCAACTTTGGAAAAATGCTTCAAACGGTGCTTGACGTGATCAATTTTCGGGTAGCGGAAAAACACCTGGAACTTCAGGTTCAGCAGGATGAGAGAATTCCGCCCGCCCTCTTCGGGGACGATCAGCGTCTTTCCCAGGTGATTACCAATCTTCTTTCCAACGCGGTGAAATTTACCCCCGAAGGGGGAACGATACGGCTGGACTTCGGCCTGCTGGAGGAAGCCGGGGGGGTCTGCACCATTCAGATCAGCGTCACTGATTCGGGAATAGGGATCAGCCCCGAGCAGCAGTCCCGGCTTTTCACTTCCTTTGAACAGGCCGACAGCGGAACTTCCCGCAAGTACGGCGGCACGGGCCTGGGGCTTGCCATCACCAAACGCATCGTTGAACTCATGGGAGGCGGTATCAGGATTGAATCGGAACTCGGCAAGGGCGCCGCCTTTATTTTTACGGTAAAGCTCAAAAGGGCGGAACTCCCGGTTGAGGATGCTCCGAAGCCGGCGGCGGCCGGCCGGAACCTTAACCTCCGCGGGCTGCGCATACTGCTGGCGGAGGATGTGGAGATCAACCGCGAAATTGTAGGCGCCCTGCTTGAGCCGACCGGTGTCACGGTGGACTACGCGGAAGACGGGAAAGAGGCTCTGCGCATGTTCAGCGAAGACCCGGATCGTTACGATCTTATCTTCATGGACGTGCAGATGCCCGGGATGGACGGCTATGCGGCGACCCGGAAAATACGCGAATTTGAGGCGGCGGCCGGCCGCGGTCCTGTCCCGATAATTGCCATGACCGCCAACGTCTTCCGGGAGGACATTGAAAAGTGCCTTGCCGCAGGGATGAACGATCATGTAGGAAAACCTCTGAATCTGAAGGAGGTCCTGGAAAAACTATCGATGACTAGCAGCCTGTTGCACTTGTAGGTTTTTTGCATATTCATGCAAAAAACCTCGATCAACGGGCATGTTTTCGGAGTTTGTAAGGTATAAATATTCATTTTATGAATATTTATACTGTTTTATGCGCAAAGCGCAACAAACTCCTAGCAGCCGCGGACCTTCGGTCCGCAACCGCCTGATCGGCGGTTAAAGGCCGAAGAATTCCTCCAGGAAGACGGCCACCCCGTCTTCCGTGTTGGGGCCTATCACCAGATCGGCCCTGGCCTTGACCGTATCCTTGGCGTTTGCGGGAGCGGCGGAAAAGCGGACGGCCTCAAACATGGGGATGTCGTTCTCTTCGTCCCCAAAGGCTATGATCTCCTCAGGCTTTAGGCCCCGGCATTCCAGGGCAAAGCGGAGCCCCCGGCCTTTGGACACCCGGCAATCCATGACTTCGAGAAAATTCCTGAGAGTCCTGGCTATGTAGATTTTGTCTCCAAAGCGCTCCTCAATCTTTGGCCGGAGGGCGTCCTGGACTTCGGGTTCGGCCACGAACATGCTTTTGATACAGCCGGGGAAGCCGGCGGCCGCTTCCTTGAGATCGCGGATTTCAGCCCCGATTCCCGTATGGTTACGGTACATTTCCCGCTCGACCCCTGCTTTTTCAGCCGCAAGGAGTTGGCGGGGGTTTTCTTTGGTGCCGGGGAAAAACACCTGGTAATAGACCCCGGTGCTCCGGGCAAGGTCGATGCAAAAATCTACCACCTCAAAATCAAGGAGGGTGCTGTTGAGGATCCTGGCCCCCGGCATATCCGCCACTACGGCGCCGTTAAAATACACCATGGGCCCCTCGGCGCCCAGGGGAACGCGGAAACGTTCTGCGGCTTCGATGGCTCTGCCGGTGGCGACGATCAACTGGAGGCCCCTCTCCCGGCAGGCATTAACGGCTTCCAGGGTCCTGCCGCTCAGCGCCGCCTCCGGCCCGAGAACGGTTCCGTCCAAATCCAGAGCCAGCGCCTTTATGTCCGCAGGATTAAGATTAATAGGAAGACTCATGCTTCAAATTATATATCTTGTATATCAAAAAAGAAAGAGCGCGACCTCTATTTCGAAATCTATGAGGCTTTCCCAAAACTGAAGTTTTGGGAAAGCCTCAACGTTAAGCTGCTTACTGAGTGCGCCCGGGCCCGTCGGAAGATAGAGAACGAAAACAACAAGGTCCTGAAAACTACGGATACCGCCTTGAACACAATTTCGCACCCCGGCGGGAACCGCGGCGGCGAGGTCTATCGCGTTTTAAACCTTCCGGCGTTTCCGGTCCATGGCCTGATGATATTGTAGGATGAAACCTTTATAAAAGCCCGCGCGTATTTCGGGCGGCGGGACGAATTCTATAACGCCCTGGGCGCCTTCTACCGGGCTTTTGAGTTTCAACGCCGCTACATGCGTTCAGAGGCCGATCCGACAACCTGCGCCGTTTGGGTGTTCAACGCCCGCAGCCGCAGCCTGCGCAAATCGCCCTCGCCGTCCACCCTTCCGGTTACGACTATATTCGCCCCGGAAAATTTACCGATAGAGACGGCCGTCCTGTCGTCCACTTCCTCGCTCATCTGGAAGCCCTGCTCTTCCCGCAGCCGATCCAGTTCACCCCGGTCAATTATGTTATACCCTTCTTTGACCCAGATATATTCGAGTTCCCCGGATATGTATTCCGTGGTGCTCCGGTCCCGGGAGGTGATATACACAATGGCGATTCTTGACCGTGCCGGAACATTGC
>JAISRW010000241.1 GCA_031273405.1 Treponema sp. | reverse complement strand
TGCGCTTGCCCCAATCCACCGAGACGGCGCCCACATAACGGGCTATACCTACGGTTAAGGGGTAGGTGTTCAGGTTGGTTAACTGGAGCGAAAAAATAAGTTCGTTCCAGGAACTTTGCATCACCAGGATAATGGCGGAGGCTATGGCCGGTTTCAGCAGGGGCATGATGATGAGGGCGAAAATTTTGATCCGGGAGCAGCCGACTATACCGGCGGATTCGATAAGCTCATGGGGAATATCCGCGATAAAACCCGTCATCATCCAGGTAACAAAGGGAAGGGAAAGGCAGCTCAGGGTGAGGACGGGGGCGATGTACGTTCCGGTAAGGTGAAGGCGGTTCATCATCATAAAGAGGGGAATAAGAATAGTGATGGAGGGAACCATCTTTCCCAGGAGCAGCACATTGGAGATGTTTTTGCCTATGCGGGAACGGAATAGCTTTAAGCCGTAGGCCGCCATGGAGCCGAACATGATGGTCAGCAGGGTGGTCGAAACGGAGATGATAACTGAATTTCTGAAGTACAGGGCGAACCTGTCCAGGGTCAGAATGCGTTCATAGTGGATAAAGAGAGGCTTAAAAATCAGCTTCGGGGGCATCTGTTTTATTGCTATGGTCGGCCTTACGGAATTACTGATGACGATATAAACCGGTACAATAGTCCATATCATAAAACATAAAAGGAGAAGATACATTATCAGCCTGACTATCCGCTGTTTGCCCTGACGTTTTGTTTGGGACATGGTTTACCTGTTTCCTTTTCCCAGGTTATGCCTCATAAAGGGAATTCCGAATATGATAAAGGTGATGAGCATGGTCATAAACGAGATGGCCATGGAATAACTCAAATTTGATTGTTCAAACCCCTGGCTGTAGGCGTAAATGCTGAGGGAAACAGAAGAGTTATTCGGCCCGCCGCCGGTGAGGGAATAGATGATGTCAAACACCTTGATCGTATCCACTCCGCTGATAAGCATGATGACCATATACACACTCCTGAGCTGGGGGAGGGTGATCCTGAAAAATATTGAAAAGGCCCCGGCCCCGTCAATTTTCGCGGCCTCATAATATTCATCCGCGATGGACAACAAACCGGCGGTTAATACGATGACGACGAAGGGGGTTACCTGCCAGCAATGGGCTATGATAACGGATAACATCGAGGTGGAAGCCGCGGTAAGCCCCGGAAATTGGCCCATTCCCAGTCCGAAAAGCCCGAGGAACCAGTACAGGATGCCCCTGGGATCGTAGATGTAACGCCAGATAAGGCCGACCACCACCGGGGAAATCAGGAGCGGTATGGTTACTATGGGCCGTAAAACCGACGCCCATGTCCGTTTGATTTTAACCAGGAATACCGCGCAGAGGGTTCCCAGAAAAAAATCCCCCGCGATTGCCCCGAAGGAAAAATACAGGGTATTGAATACGGCCTTCCGGGCTGTGGGGTCCTTAAAAAAACGGATGTAGTTTTCAAGGACCGCGAAAGATTCGGCATAATCCGCCGTCCCGAACCGGGCGTTAAAAAAACCGCGAACCACGAACCTTCGGTTCGACGGTTCGACCGCACGGGCGGATAGAGAGAAGGACAATCAACCAACCCCGCCGCAGAGCGGTCGGGGTATGGTTGTTCTCACAAGGTATTTATATTCAGGGGTTTAATACTTTATAACCGCGGCAAGCCGCGGAGTATTAAACCCCTTCAATACGAATAAAACAGCGTTTTCATCCATCACATCGCACTATTCCCTGTTCCCTCTCCTATCAGATTGATAAGGTTGGCCTGGTAACCGGCCCCGAAGCCGTTGTCGATATTCACCACCGATATACCGGGGGCGCAGGACGTGAGCATCCCCAGCAGGGCCGAAAGACCCCCGAAAGACGCGCCGTAGCCCACGCTGGTGGGGAGGGCGATTACCGGCGCGCGGACGAGACCGGCTATGACCCCCGGCAGGGCCCCTTCCATGCCGGCCGCCGCGACGACGACCCTGGCCTTGCGGATCTCCTCAAGCCGGTCGAAGAGCCGGTGAATCCCCGCTATCCCCACGTCGGCAACCAGGGCCGTCCTGCTGCCGAAGAATTCCGCGGATCGCGCCGCTTCGCCGGCAGCGGGTAAGTCGGAAGTCCCGGCGGCCACCACCGTCACGAGGCCCTTCCGGTCTTCGGGCCGGCACAGGCTCCCCACGGTGAGGGTCCCGGCGGTCTCGTCGTACTCCGCCTCGGGATAGCGCCGCCTGATTCGTTCGGCCAGTTCCCCCTGGGCCCTGGTTCCCAGAACGGGAATCCCCTTTTCCCTCATGCGGCAGATGATCGCCTCGGACTGATCGATGGTCTTCCCCAGGCAGTAAACCACTTCGGGATAGCCGGTGCGTCCGCCGCGTTCCGAGTCGATCCAGGCGAAGCCCAGGTTGTCCGGCAGTTCTTCCCCGGTCACCTTTCCTCTCCGCCCCGGATGAGCCGCCCGGCCTCTTTCAGGGAGACGCCCTTTTCCCTGGCAAGCCGGGCCCGGTCTTCAAATTCGATCTTTGACCCGAGCCTTTCCCCGCCCAGGAATACGGTCTTTTCCCTGGCTCCGCCTGAGGGAGCCGGGATGGTTTTTTCTTCCCGCCTCAGGGAAAGCCGGTTCACCGCCGTTTCCCTGAAGCCGATGGTGGCGGAGTGGCGGAAGAACGTTTCCCGCAAGGCGTCCAGGCCGTCCCGGCGGCCCAGGACCGAGACCACAACGCCGGGCCGGGATTTTTTCATGGTGCAGGGGCTAAGGGAAACATCCAGGGCCCCCGAATCAAAGAGCCTCTCCATGAGGAAGCCCAGCTCCTCGCCGGTCATGTCGTCGATGTTGGCTTCCATGAGGGTCAGGTCCTCTTCCGCCCAGGGCCTCTCCTCCCGAACCCCGCCGGCTTCGCGCCAGGAGACCCTGAGTATGTTGGGTTTGTCCAGCTTACGGCCCCCGATCCCCACGCCGGTTTTGATTTCCCTAAAGGAAACAGGGCCGGTGATAAATTCGTCCACGCAAGAGGCCAGAATCGCCGCCCCGGTGGGGGTGGTCATTTCCTTGTTAAAGCCGCCGGTCCTCACCGGCAGCCCCCGGAGGAGAAGCTGGGTAGCCGGGGCGGGAACCGGCAGTATCCCGTGGGCGCATTGTACCGTACCTCCCCCCAGCTCGATTTCCCCGGCGGTGATCTTCTCCGGCCCCAGGAGATCCAGGCAGATTGCGGCCCCCGCGATGTCGATGATGGAATCCATGGCGCCCACCTCGTGAAAGGCGATGTCGTCCACAGGAACGCCGTGAACCCTGGATTCGGCCTCGGCGATCCGGCGGAAAATATCCAGGGCCCGCTTCTTTGCCCCTTCCCTGAGGGAAGACTTTTCGATGAGCCGGCGTATATCCTTCCAGGAATTATGGGCATGGTGTTCGTGGTGATCCCCGCGGCGCTCGTGATGGTGATCGTGTTCATGATGATCGTGCCCGTGGTCGTGGTGATCCGCAGGCTCATGTTCGTGAGGTTCGTGGTTATGGGGGCGTTCATGATGAGGTTCGCCGTCCTGGGCGAAGTGATCCCCGGAGCCGCCCGCATCAACCAGGGCGCGAAGGCCGGCTATGCCGTTTCTGCTGTCGGCGGCGAATTCGAGCTTCCAGCCGTCCAGGCCGAGGGTGCCCAACTCCTTCACCAGTTCCCCGGGATCGACTCCCAGATCGACCAAGGCCCCCAGGGCCATATCGCCGGAAATACCGGCAAAGCAATCAAAGTGCAGAACCTTCACTGTTTTCTCCTGTAAGAACCGGCTTCCTGATAAGACGGTTCAGGCTGCCCATGGCATAGCCTTCAAGTTCAAAGGCGACGTATAAAAAGCCCAGGGATTTAAACTCCCGGGAAATCTCGTCCAGCATTGCCTCGCTGAAAAAGCGGCGCCTCTCTTCCCCGGCAACCTCTATCCTGGCAAGATCCCCGTGGGACCGAACCCGGAACTGGCGGAAGCCCTTTGCCCTGAGCCTGTCCTCGGCCTTTTCCACCCGGCCGAGTTTTTCCCGGTCTATTCTCTCTCCGTAGGGGATGCGCGAAGCAAGGCAGGCGAAGGCGGGCTTGTCCCAGGTGGGCAGACCAAAGCGCCGGGAGAGTTCCCTGATTTCGCTCTTGGTCAGTTCCGCCTCCCTGAGGGGGCTGAGGATCCTGAGCTCCTCCAGGGCTTTGAGGCCCGGCCGGTAATCTCCCATGTCGTCCATGTTGGAGCCGTCGAGGACGGCGGCAATCCCCCGCTCCGCCGCGGCCTTTAAGATATTGCCGAATTCGATCTTCTTGCAGAAGTAACAGCGCTCCCTGGGATTCGCCGCGACTTCTTCGTCGATCTCGGGTTCTTCCACCAGTATATGCTCAATGCCCAGGCGGCGGGCAATGTCCCCGGCGCAGTCTCTCTCGCTCTTCGGGAGCATAGGCGACACGATGGTCACCGCGGCGGCCTTTTTCCCCAGGGCGGCAACCGCGGCATGGCAGAGGAAGGAGCTGTCAACGCCCCCGGAAAAAGCGACCGCCGCGCTCCCGAGGGAGGAGATATAATCAAGAAGATGCTGATATTTTTCATTGAGATCCATCAAAATCTCCCGCAAAGAAATCGCGCCGCCTTAACGGGTGCGCTAAAGAAAGGGATTTCCCTTCATGGGAGAACAGGGGGAACGGCTTCATGCCGCCCCGCTAACGGACAGGCTTTACTTAACCAGCTTTCCTGCCTTTTGTCAAGCTCGCCCTGCCGGTGTGCAGCAATTCAAAGTATCAACCTTCAGGTTCTTCACCTCAGACAAAAGCAATAGAAGCAAACCCAATTCTCATACAAAAAATTGAGGAATTTGCCACTGTAATCATTTCTTTATGTCTTTTGTGGAACATCCGCCCAATTTTGTTCTTTTAGCCGCTTGAACGACTCTCCGCCTGCCCTTTTTTTCAGTATAAAATTTTGATACTTGAGTCCCCTCCGAAAAGTCCGCAAAGTGTGATACAATAAAAACAGCGAGGAAATATGTTTCAGAAAAGCATAGTACAAGAAGATATGTTCAAGTCGGCATCCCGGGTGATGGAAGGGCGGACACGGAAGCTGTATGAAGATGAG
>JAISRW010000190.1 GCA_031273405.1 Treponema sp. | reverse complement strand
TTCCTTTCCTCCGGCCCCGCCCTGGCCCGGATCGAAGCGGAGCTGCAGAATCCCCAGGCGGATCTATGGCTTGGGGCGCCCAGCGAGAATCACATTGTCGCCAAGCAGAAGGGGCTTTCGGTTCCCTATAAGGGCGGAAGCTACAACTCCCTCCAGGCCGCCTTCAAGGACCCCGACGGGTACTGGCGGAGCTTCTACATGAACCCCATGGCTTTCGCGGTAAACACCGAACAGCTCAGGCGTATCAACGCGCCGAAACCTGCATCCTGGCAGGATCTGCTCAAACCCGTATACAAGGGGCTTATCCAGATGCCCAGCCCCCAGTCGTCGGGAACCGCCTATAACGTGGTGGCCAGCCTCGTGACCGCCTGGGGCGAGGAAAGAGCCTTCCAGTACATGAAGGCCCTGAATCCCAGCATACAGACCTACACCTCCTCGGGAACCGGCCCGGCCCAGGGAGTTTCTACCGGGACCTGCGCCATCGGCATTCAGTTTACTCCGGCCTTCTTCGAAGCCATTGACAAGGGCTTCCCCCTGGAAGTGATCTATCCTTCCGAAGGGGTTTGGTTTGAAAACCCCGCGGTTTCCATCCTGAAAGGGGCGAAGAACCCGGAAGCGGCCCAGGCGCTGGTAGACTGGCTCACGTCCGAAAAGGGGCAAAACGTCCTGACCGACGCCAGGACCTTCTTCTATCCCATCATCCCCGGGGCAAAGCTGGGGAAGGGTATGCCCGCCTTTGAGACCCTCAAGACCATCGACGTAGAAACCGCCTGGGCCGGGGAAAACAAAGCCCGGCTGGTTAAACGCTGGCAGGACGAAGTTCTTCCGGCCAAATAAGCGGAAGCGTTTTTCTATGAGCGTTTTCCGATCTGTCCGGAAGCCCCGGACAGATCGGTTTTCTGTCGAAGGAGGGGCTTCGGTAATGCGTAATTTTGCGAAGCGATCCTGGAGGGAGCTAAAGGCCCTCGCCGGCGATCCTGTCCTGCTTTTTGTCGTTACCCTGATCTTTGTCTCCCTGATCCTCTTTATCGTATACCCCTTGATAAAAGTTATCCTGGTAAGCTTTAAGGACGGGGGAGGCTATGGCCTTGGGGTCTTTAAGGAAGTATTCAGTTCCCGGTATCTTGGGCAGGCCTTTCGGAACAGCATACTGATGGGGGTCCTCACCGCCCTGGCGGGCTGCGTTCTGGGCTTTCTCTTTGCCTATGCCATAGCCCGGACGGATATTCCCCTAAAAAAGCTGTTTCATATCATCGCCATCATTCCCGTGGTATCCCCGCCCTTCATCGGCGCCATGTCGATTATCATGCTTTTTGGAAATAACGGCCTGGTTACCTATTCCCTCCTGGGGATCAAGAATTATCCCATCTACGGGTTTCAGGGCCTTTTGATAGCCCAGGTGATCACGTTTTTCCCGGTGGCCTATATCACCCTCCGGGGGGTCATCGAGTCCATCAGCCCCACCCTGGAAGACGCCGCCCTGGATCTGGGGGGCTCCCGGTGGAAGGTCTTTCGGAAAGTCACCCTCCCCCTGACGGCGCCGGGGATAGCCAGCGCCATGCTGGTGCTGTTTATCGAAACCATGGCGGATTTCGGGAACCCCCTGATCCTGGCGGGCAGCCAGTTCCCTATTCTTTCGGTACAGGCCTATATGGAAATTACAGGGATGTTCAATCTCCCCAAGGGTTCCGCCATCGCGTTCCTGCTCCTGGTCCCTTCCATCACTGCCTATTTTTTGCAAAAGTATTGGGTCTCCCGCAAACAGTACGTAACCATTACCGGGAAGCCCACCAGTTCCCAGCTCAAATCGGTAAGCCCCGCGGCCAAATGGGTTCTTTTTGGTTTCTGTCTCCTGGTTGCCGCTTTTATCCTGCTCATATACATCACCATAGTCTGGGGGGCCTTCGCCAAGGTCTGGGGCTTTGACAGCAGCCCCACCCTGGAGCACTTCAAATATGTCTTCGGCGTAGGCTTCCGGGCGGTAAAGGACACCCTGGTCATCGCCGGGCTTTCGACCCCCGCCGCGGGAATCCTCGGCATGGTGATTGCCTTTCTTGTGGTGCGGAAACACTTCCCCGGCAAGAAGCTGATGGAGTTCACTTCCATGCTGAGTTTTGCCGTCCCCGGAACAGTCATCGGCATCGGCTATATTCTGGCCTTTAACCAGCGGCCGTTGCTCCTTACCGGAACCCTGATGATCCTGCTCCTCAATTTTATCTACCGGTATATTCCGGTGGGCATACAGTCCGGGGTCGCCATCCTCCAGCAGGTTGACCCTTCCATAGAGGAAGCCGCCATCGATCTCGGCGCCGATTCCCGGAAGACCTTTTCAAAGATCACCCTCCCCCTGATGGTGCCGGCTTTTTTCTCGGGGCTCATTTTCTCCTTTGTCCGGGCCATGACGGCCATAAGCGCCGCCATCTTTCTGGTGAGTTCCCGGTGGAACCTGATGACCGTTCAGATCATGTCCCAGGTTGATTCGGGGCGCCTGGGGGCGGCGGCGGCTTTCAGCCTTATCCTGGTGGCCATGATCCTCATCGCCATGTTCCTCATCAGGACCGTTCTTGTGCTCCTCTACGGGAGGGCCGGCGGAACCATGCTCAAAATTTAAGGTAAGGAAGATAAAATGGGAGTTAAGCTTGTGGATGTGACCAAGGTCTTCGCGGATCAGTCCAATCCTGACCGGAAGGTAACGGCGGTTAACCATGTTTCCATCAATGTCGAAGACGGGGAGTTCGTTTCCTTCCTGGGGCCCTCGGGCTGCGGGAAGACCACGACGCTGCGGATAATTTCGGGCTTCGAGTATCCCACCGCCGGGGAGGTCTGGATTGCCGGGAAGATGGTCAACGACATTCCCCCCAACCGGCGGGACACCTCCATGGTTTTTCAGAGCTACGCTATCTTTCCCCATCTTTCGGTGGGGCAGAACGTGGGCTTCGGCCTGGAACTCAAGGGCAGGCCCAAGGCGGAGATTAAGGAAGAGGTCGAAAAAATAATGGCGGTGATGAACCTGAAAGACCTCTCCCGCCGCCGGCCGGATCAGCTTTCAGGCGGCCAGCAGCAGCGGGTGGCCCTGGCCAGGGCCATCATCAACAAACCCAGCGTGCTGTTGTTCGA
>JAISRW010000096.1 GCA_031273405.1 Treponema sp. | reverse complement strand
AAGATGACCGTGCCGGCGAAGTTTTTGAGGCACTCCAGGAGTATGTCCTTGGAGTGTATGTCCAGGTGATTGGTGGGCTCGTCGAGGATGAGGAGGTTCATGGGCTCCAGGAGCATCTTGAGCAGGGCCAGACGGCTCTTTTCGCCCCCCGAAAGAACCGAAAGGGGCTTGAAGACCTCGTCGCCCCGGAAGAGGAAAGAGCCCAGCATGTCCCGGACTTTGGGGATCAGGCGGGTGGGGGCCTCGGCCTCCACGAGCTCAAGGACGCTTTGGCTCCCGGTGAGGGTTTCCGCGGCATCCTGGGAAAAATAGCCCGCGGCGACGCCGGTTCCGTATTTGACCGATCCCTCAAAATCCCTGTCCACCCCGGCGATGATCCTGAGGAGAGTGCTCTTACCGGCCCCGTTCCGGCCCACCGCCGCGAGCTTTTCCCCGGAGTCGAGGCTGAGGTCCAGGCCCTGGAGAACCCGGTGGGCGCCGTAACTTTTCCCTATGCCTTCCAGGGTGAGGGCGACGCGGCCCGAATGGGGCGGCGGCGGAAAGGCGATGCTGATCTTCTTGAGGGATTCGGGGATTTCGATAGGCTCGATCTTTTCGAGCCGCTTGATCAGTTCCTGGGCGAAGGCCGCCTTGCTGGCCTTGTAACGGAAGCGGCGGATGAGGGCTTCGGTCTTGGCGATTTCCTCCTGCTGGGCCTCGTAGCGCTTGAGGAGGCTTTCCAGTTCCTGCCGCCGGATCTTCTCGTAGGCCGAGTAATTTCCCGCGTAGCGCTTCAAGCTCCCCTGGAAGATCTCGTAGACTTCGTTCACCGTTACGTCCAAAAAGAAACGGTCGTGGGAGACCAGAAGGTAACCCCCGGTGTAGGAGTTGAGCCAGGATTCAAGCCAGGAACGGGCTTCTATGTCCAGGTAGTTAGTAGGCTCGTCCAGGAGCAGGATGTCCGGGTTTTCCAGAAGCACCTTCGCCAGGGCGATACGCATCTGCCAGCCGCCGGAGAACTCTTCCACCTGGCGATCCAAATCGCCGGGGGCGAAACCCAGGCCGGTGAGCACCATGGAGATCGAAGCCTCCCGGCGGTAGTAGCCGGAATTCTCCACCCTTTCCTGGAGCCGGTGGTGTTCTTCCACCAAGGCGGCGGTACGGCGGTGGTCGCCGGTTTTTTCCAGTTCCCTGCCCAGCTCTTCCATCTTGTCCAAGAGGGCGCTTATTTCCGCGTAAGCGGTCTCCGCTTCTTCCCGCAGGGTACGGCCCCTGTGGGCGGCCACCCCCGACTGGGGGAGGTAGGAGACTCGGGTCCCCTTCTGCACCGCCCTTTCCCCCGAATCGGCGTCGATCGTGCCAGCGATGACCTTCAACAGGGTGGATTTGCCAGCGCCGTTGGCCCCTGCCAGGCAGGAGCGGGAACCGGAGGCCAGATTGAGGTTTACGTCCCTGAGTATGTCCCGGTCGCCGAAGGCAAGGGAAACCCTGGAAAACTGGACAAAGGCCATAGGCTACTATTCCGGGAGGAAATCCGCGCCGGCATCCGGGAGCCGGGGCTCGCCGGGGTATGGCGGATTTTCCTCTCCCCCGGGAAAACCAAAGTCCTCCCAATCGCCCCTGTCCCGGCCGCTTTGGGTTTCCGGCTCCACCCTAAAGGGCGGCATAGTTTCGGCGGGAAAAGGCGGGGCCCTTTGATTTTCGGAACGGTAAAAATAAATCACCATGGGAGAAGAAGCCCTGCGGGCGACCGTAATCCCGTCCCTGTTCGAAGGCGGCACGTATTCGATCCTGAAACCCTGACTGTCCAGGGTATACATAAAATCCGCCTCCGCCCGGGAAGAAACTGAGCCGGACGAAATGAGTCCGCCGGCGGTGTCGAATTTGAGGGTGAAGGCCCCGTTATAACGGTCGGCCAGAGAATTTGCCAGGAAAAGCCCCATGTCCACGACGCCTCCTCCCAGGGCTGAGGCGGGAATAACCTGGGGAACCAGGATATTGTACCCGGTCCAGGTAAAACGCCCGTTTTCCGCAAACGTGAGGGTCCCGTAATTGTGGCTGGTGTACGAAGGCCCCTGGGAATAGAGGACCTCAAAGAGTCCCTTCTGTCGGGCAGTTTCCTGCATGATAATGTCGTCGACTTCCGAAGGGAGGGCCGCGAAACGGAAGCTCCTCAGGACGCCGCCGTTCTCGGTAAACCGGAGTTCAAGGCTGGTGTCGGAGCTGAGATACATCTGGAGGGAAGTTCCCTCGAAGCGCCATGTCCTGCTGCCGGCGGGGCGGATGGCCGTGTAGGAGAAGCCGCGATCCAGATTTTCAACTTTTATGCGGGCAATGCCCGTGTCCTGACCGGGATCAAACCCCCAGTGCCGGGAAAGCTCTCCAAGGTTGATTCTGCCGGCGCCGATCATGGCCGAGTAGGATTCGGCGGACCATTTTTTTGACAGAACCAGTTCCAGGTCCCGGTCCTCTGCCGGGCCTTCCCCCCCCTGGACCGCTGCCAGGGGGCCGCCTGAGTGTTCAAAGAGCCTGAGCCGGTAGGAGAAGCAGTATCCCGTATTCCCGTCTTCGGTGAGGATCTCGAACCATTCCCCCGGCAAGGGGTCCCCGGAAGCGCCCACGGCGGCCGTCCCTTTGGCCGGCGCCAGGACTTTGACGATCTCCCCCTGTTTGAGCCGGTAAACCCGGCGGGCGCTGTTGTCGGGGTTTTCCCGTATAGGAAGGCCGTCCTGGAGGGTTTCCGCGTAAACCAGAGCATACGGGGCAAAGGCTGCCGCCCGCTGGCGGGCTTTTTCCCTGCTCCCCGCTAATTCCAGCTTGGAAAGGGAAATTTCAAATTTATCGACCCCGCTTCCCTTGGCCAGATATTCTTTCGGCGTCCCCACCACCCAGACCTGCTCGATGTTTGAGCGGATGTATACGGGCAGAACCGTGCCCGAAGGAACCGGGGGGTCTTCCACGGACCAGAGCAGGACCCCGTAGCCCAACAGCCTGGAACAGGAAGCGGTAAAGCACGCCAGAAGGACCGGCAAAAGGACTACCCCCCGGAGCAGGGTTTTTCGTTTTTCATTAAACCTCGGGACCATACAAAGAGAGCTTACCAAAACCCTGATTTTTCCGCCAGTCCCCTGGGAGTTTGCAGGGTAAATCGAACCGTAGGTTCGCAATCGCCTGATCGGCGATTTTTGGAGGTTTCATGCGCGAAGCGCAACAAATTCCTCGTCCCCTTCCATCGCGGCTACGGGGTTTTTCATCGTGATTTTTGAAGCCATGGGGTGATTATTATGATAAAACATGGAATGACTATATCACGTATTGTTTGGAATCGGCAGCGCAGGGGGACATTTCTACTGAACGACGACACCTGCGTCTGCCGTCTGACTTTACTTTATTATGCAAATGAAACTATAATATCCCAAAACCATGTTGTGGGGGTGGTGGAATTAACAACCTCGCCCTGAAGAGCGAGGTATGTTGTTCTCTAGGAGCCTGTTGCACTTGTAGGTTTTCAAGGCTTTTTTAGATAAAAAAACATGAAAACCACGATTAACGGGCTCCTTACGCGGTTTGTAAGGTAAAAAATTGCCTTACAGGCGATTTTTCGAGGTTTTATACGCGAAGCGCAACAAACTGCTAGCGGTGGTTAGACTCAGGGTTTAATACCCTAATAACGCCCTAAAGGGCGGGGTATTAAACCTTTCGCTACGAATAAAAATGCTGACGTATTTATTTTCGGAGTTTTGCGGCGGCTGCGTGTTCTTTGCATGGAGCGTATGGTTCGGAGCCGCAAAACTCCCATCGGCTAAAAGCATTTTTATGGAGCCAGGGGGAGCAGCGTAGATATATGCATACCGCACAAGCCGACAAAAGGAGCGCCGTCAATAAACGCGCTCCCCCTCATGAAACCGACGAAGTGCTGAGGAGCCGCAGGGCCGGATACAGTACGAATACAGCGGGATGAACCGGCTGAGATGGATAAGCTACCCGAAGCGGGAAGACACGGACGG
>JAISRW010000094.1 GCA_031273405.1 Treponema sp. | reverse complement strand
TCCTTTGAGGACAAGCCCATCAATTTTAACGCATGGGACATCGAAGCGTATTACACGGAAAAAGTTTGGGAGATAGACGACCTTCGTTCTATTGAAGTTATTGCCCAAGGGCCGGTTTTGGGCGCCCTCCGGATCAAGAGGAATTATCTCAGATCAACCATACGGCAGGATATTGTCATATACAACGATATTGACCGCATAGATTTTAAAACCGAAATTGATTGGCACGAACAGGAGATTCTCCTCAAGGCATCTTTCCCGGTAGATATTAACGCCGTACAGGCGGCCTACGAAATTCAGTATGGTCATATCGAAAGAAACACCCACGAAAACACCAGTTGGGACATCGCTAAATTTGAGGTAAGTATGCACAAGTGGCTGGATCTTTCCGAAGGCGATTACGGCGTGTCCCTCTTGAATGACTGTAAATACGGGGGCGATGTCCACGGAAACACCCTGCGCCTTACCCTGCTGAAATCAGGAATTAATCCCTTTCCCGACGCCGATAAAGAGATCCACGAGTTTACCTATTCCCTCTATCCCCACCGGGGAAACCGGAAAGAAGGGGGAACCATTGCGAAGGCCTATGCGTTAAATAACCCCTTTATCGCCAGACCTGTCCCGGCCCAAAAGGGGAACCTGCCGGGGGGATATTCCTTTGTGTCGGTGGATAATAAAAACATCATTATCGAAGCGGTAAAAAAAGCGGAGTCGGGAAACGGGTACATTATCCGGGCTTATGAAAGCGAAAACACCAGGGGGGAAGGGGTGTTAACGTTTCAGCGGAATTTAAAATCCGTAAGCCAATGTTCCATGCTGGAAGCGGAAGAAGAATCCCTGCCGGTTCAGCGAAACACGGTCAGAACCTTTTTCAAACCTTTTGAAATAAAAACCCTCAAGGTTTTGTTTGAACACTAACCTCGGGGCAAGCCCGAATCTGCGGCCGCGAACCGAAGGCCGGCGAGGTATGTTGTTCTCATAAGGCCTCTTGCGTAAAGGCAAAATTTACTGTACCGTATCTTTGAGTAGAAACACACCCAAGGGTTCCAGCGGCTTGCCGCGTTTCGCGTATAAAATAGGAAGGGGGGATAGGATTATGGAAATGCCTAATGACATGCTTGAAAAAATCAAAAACTCCATGAAGGCCGCTATGAAGGCGCCCTTTTACCGGAAGCGGTTTAAGGGAATAAACGTCAAGGATATCAAAAGCCGGGAAGATTTTGAAAAGCTCCCTTTTACCGAAAAGGAGGATCTCCGGGAGGCCTATCCCCTGGGACTCTGTGCGGCGGATGAAAAAAAGATAGTCCGCGTCCATTCGTCGTCGGGGACTACCGGCATGCCGGTCATCATCCCCTATACGGCAAAGGATGTCCGGGATTGGGCGGTCATGTTCAGGCGCTGCTACGAAACCGCGGGCATCACCGCTGCGGACCGCATCCACATCACCCCCGGATACGGCCTCTGGACCGCCGGCATAGGCTTCCAGCTTGGGGCCGAACTTTTGGGGGCCATGGCAATCCCCATGGGGCCGGGAAATACCGACAAGCAGCTCAAGATGATGGAAGACCTCAGGTCTACGGTCCTCTGCGCCACCTCGTCTTACGCCCTGCTTTTGGCGGAAGAAATAGAAAAGCGGGGCATCAAAAACAGGATCTGCCTAAAAAAAGGGGTCATCGGTTCGGAACGCTGGGGGGACAAAATGCGGAAACGCATTGCCGGCGAGTTGGGGGTGGAACTTTACGACATCTACGGCCTCACCGAGATCTACGGCCCCGGGATAGGCATCAACTGCACCCTTCAGAGCGCCATGCACATGTGGACCGATTATTTTTACTACGAGATCATCAACCCCGCTACGAGGACGGCGGTGCCGCCAGGCGAAATCGGCGAGATCGTGATTACCACCCTCCACAAGGAAGGGGCGCCCCTCATCCGCTACCGTACCCACGATCTTACCAGGGAAATTGCCGGAGAATGTCCCTGCGGCAGCCCCTATCCCCGGATCGACGCCATCCTGGGCCGTTCCGACGACATGGTTAAAGTCAAGGGAACGATTATCTATCCCGCGCGGATAGACGAACTTCTGTCCTCTATTCAGGATGTCTCAAGCGAATATCAGATTCAGATTGACCACCTCAACGGACGGGACATACTCAACCTCTTTTTTGAGACCTCCCTCGATGACAAGGGGGCCCGGAAAAACCTGGAAAAAACCGTGGAAGAGGCTTTTAAGGAGAAGATAGGCCTTACCCCGAAACCCCTGGCGGTCGGCATGGGGGAACTTCCCAGAAGCGAGAAAAAATCCACCAGGATCTTTGACAACCGCTACTAACAGTTTGTTGCGCTTCGCGTATAAAACCTCGAAAACCTACAAGAGCAATCGGACCGAAGGTCCGCGGTTGCTAGGCGGCTGAATAGTCATCTTTTTAGTCCTTCTCTTTCAGCAGCGCGTCGTTGTTGAGGACTTTGAACGAGACGGCTTTGGGGGACAGGGCGTGGCGCACGACGATGCCTTCTTTGTCCAGGCCGCTGGGGTACTTGCCCCTGGCTTTTTCCAGCAGCTCCTCCAGGGTGTAGACGAAGCTGTCTCCCCGCTCCTCCAGGGGGACAAAGGGGAGGCCCAGGGCGGCGCAAACCGCAAGGGCTTCGTCGTAGGGGAGATAGCCGCCTGCATCCCAGTCTTTGACATCGAAGACATACCAGGCGAGGGCGGGGAGCCGGAGTTTGTTTTTTTGTATCCCCGGTCCGCAGATTTCCCCGGTAAGGACGATATTTTTTCCATAACGCGGGAGTTTTTCCTTGAGGCCGTAGGTGTAAACCGGCGCCCAGTAGAGGGCGTCCGCTTCGTCTTTGATTTCCTTGTTGCGGCTGCAGCAGCCGATCTTTCCATCGATGTAGTAGACGATGCCGGAGGTACCGTCCATTTTGGTGGTGATGTACCAGGGTTTCCCCCGGAGCTCGTCGAGGAGTTCAAGGGCCGACTGGAGGCGGATCTCATCGGAGGCGGGGATTCCGTTGGGCCGGTCGCCGATCATGGTTCCGCCGGCGCCGGCGGTTTCGGGGACGTACCATTTCTTGACGCCCAGCTTTTCGGTTACATCGTCCCCTTCGGCAAACCCTTCAAGTTCCGGGAACAGCGGGAGGGGCAGGAAGAGGCCCTGGGAAAGCTGGCCCCGCATCTTGGCGGTACGGATGCGGAAGCCCTTGCCGTTGTCCGGGTTTTCGCGGTACGAAGAATTCCGCAGAAACTCATAGCGCGGATCGATGGGGAGGAAACTGTCCACCTCGAAATAGACCCCCAGGTCCCCCTCCTTGAACTCGCCCTTCTTGACCACGCACTGCCAGCCCATGATCCCGGCGGCCTCAAGAAAATCCGAATCGGGAATGGCCGTTATGGCCTTGACTCTTTGAATGGTAACCAACGCACGCATAACCGCCTCCTTGGCTGTTGTCTTGCCAACATGATTAACAAGCCGATAAGAACCGCTATTTTACTACAACACCGGTTATAGGTGAAGAGGGCATACGCTAAAGCAAACCAAGGGCCGGCGCATTAAAAATTCTCGAACCGGCTATAAAATTGGCATGATCTATGCTATGATAAAACAAAGTTGATTTTTTTGGGAAGGGGATCATGGAAACAAGAACCATAGCGCCGCCGGCGGAGTATTTCAAGGACGTGAAAGACCCGCGCGTAGAGCGGAAAAAACTGCATCCTTTGAACGAAGTCATCATCATTACGATAGTGGCGTTTATGAGCACCGCCGAGGACTGGGAAGACGGCAGCGTTACCGTTGCTTGAGGATTAGGGGAAGGCGAAGTAGGACCGGCTGAAGCCTGAAGAGTTGGAAGCGTGCTTTATACGGTGGATACAAGACTTGCGGCTCCCGATAGACCGGGAAGTTGCGGCGGTAGACGGGAAAACCATACGAGGCGGAGCCGGCAAGTTCGCCTGTCTTAAAGCGGCGCATGTGGTAAGCGCACGGGCCGCCGGCTGCTACCGACCCGGGTGAAAACGGACGAAAAGAGCAAGAGAAACGAAGTTTCCACAATAACGGCAATACCGCGGTTATTAGCCGTGTTTGCGTTGAAAGGCAGTATAATCACCATAGACGCGGCGGACTAAAGTTCGAAGGGTGTCAGTACGCGATAG
>JAISRW010000093.1 GCA_031273405.1 Treponema sp. | reverse complement strand
TTCGTTGCGAAGGGTACATACCCCGGCCGCTTGCGGCGGAACTAAGGGTATGTACCCTGAGTCAAAATACCTTGTGAGAACAACAATCTCGGGGCTTGCCCTGCGGGTTGTTGATTTTTTTTGGGCTTTCATTTACGATTCATATCGTTACGTAATATTTTTCTAAATTTAGGAGGAAAAATGAAAAAGTTAGGGCTGATTTTCTTAATTGCCGGGATTACTCTCTCCGCTTTTGCCGGAGGGAGCAAGGATTCAACTGCCGGAGCCAAACCCAATAAGGATAACATCAAGGTGGGTTTTGTGTATATCGGCAGCATCAATGACGAGGGCTATACCCAAGCCCATGACAAGGGGCGCCTTGCCGTGGAGGCCCTGGGAGTCCAGTGCGTCTATATCGAGAATGTCCCTGAGAACGCGGACTGCGAAAAGGCGATTCGGGATCTTATCGATCAGGGCTGCAATGTCATCTACACCAACAGCTTCGGCTTTATGGACTGGACCCTCAAGGTTGCCGAGGAATTCCCCAACGTGTATTTCGGCCATTGTTCGGGATACAAGCAGGCGGCAAATATGTCCAGCTACTTCGGAAAAATCTACCAGGCCCGTTACCTTTCGGGCATCGCCGCGGGCTATAAAACCAGGGCGAACAAGATCGGGTATGTGGCGGCTTTCCCCATCCCCGAAGTCATCCGGGGAATCAACGCCTTTACCCTGGGAGTCCAATCGGTAAATCCTGACGCCACGGTGGAAGTGATCTGGAGCAGTACCTGGTACGATCCCGCGGTAGAAAAGCAGGCCGCCGTGGAACTCCTCAACAAGGGATGCGACGTTATCGCCCAGCACCAGGATACCACGGCCCCCCAGATTGCCGCCCAGGAACGGGGCGCCTCCGCGGTGGGTTACAATGTATCCACCCCCAACGCCGCGCCCAACGCCTACCTCACCGCGCCGCTTTTCCACTGGGAAACCTTCTATGTGGACGATGTAAAGCACGTCCTGGCGGGAGACTGGAAATCCAGGGCCTACTGGGAAGGCTTTAGCAACGGTACGGTGAGCCTGGATAAACTCACCGCCAACAACGATCCCCGCGCCGCCCCGGCCGTCGCCGATGCGGAAGCGAAGATCAGGAGCGGCGCCTTCGATCCCTTTACCGGCCCCATCTCGGATCAGTCCGGCGCCGTCAAGGTTCCCGGAGGAACCAAAATGACCGACGAAGAGATTTGGAACATGGCCTGGTTTGTAAAAGGCGTCATCGGAACCATCCCGCAATAGAAAAAATGAATTAAACCACTGACCACGCCGGACCTCCGGTCCGAGACAACACGGACTTTTGGTCTGGAATTCCCTCTTTCGTCCGTGAGGTCTGTGTGGTCCGTGGTTAAAATTCTGTGGTTAAATTTTCTTTATAGGAGTTTCCGTGGCTTATATCGAAATGAAAGGCATCACAAAACGCTTTGGGACTGTGCTGGCCAATGACGATGTAAGCCTGGAGGTCGACAGGGGCGAAATACTCGCCCTCCTGGGGGAAAACGGATCGGGAAAGAGCACCCTGGTCAATATGCTGTCGGGGATTTATATTCCCGATTCCGGTTCCCTCAGCATAGGCGGGAAACCCCGCTTTTTCCGTTCCCCCCAGGACGCCATTGCCGCCGGAATAGGCATGGTGCACCAGCACTTCAAGCTTATTCCGGTAATGAGCGCCTGGGAAAACATCAGCCTCGGGGAAAAGCCGGGGCCCAATCCTTTTATCGAGAAAAAACGAATCAACCGGAAGATCAGCGGGATCGAAGAACGGTTCGGCCTGGCCGTGGATCACGGCAAAAAGATCTACGGCATGTCGGTGGGCGAAAGGCAGGCCGTCGAAATAATCAAGATGCTTTACCGGGGGGCCGATGTTTTGGTTCTTGACGAGCCAACGGCGGTTCTAACCCCCCAGGAAACGGAACAGCTCTTTGTCATGCTTGGTAACATGAAAGACCAGGGCTGCGCCATCATCATCATCACCCATAAACTTAACGAGGTGATGGAAATCAGCGACAGGGTTACGGTAATGCGCAAAGGGAAGAACGCCGGAACCCTTCAAACCAAAGACACCAATCCCCTGGAACTGACGGAACTGATGGTGGGCGCCAGTATCTCCCTGGAGATCCCCAGGGAAGAAAGCCCGGCGGGCGCCGAAGCCTTTCTGCAAGCCCGGAATCTCAGCTACCTCAACGAAGATGAAGTCCCCCTTCTCCGCAAGGTGAGCTTTGACCTTTACGGCGGGGAAATCCTGGGGGTGGCCGGTATCGCCGGCAGCGGGCAGCGGGAACTCTGCGAAATAATCGCCGGCCTCAGGAAGGCCGCCGGGGGGGAGCTTGTCTGCGGAGGCAAAAACCTCCTGGGCCTTTCTCCCAGGGCGATTCGGGACAGGGGCGTATCCATGAGCTTTATTCCCGAAGACAGGCTCGGCATGGGGCTTGTGCCGGGGATGAGCGTCACCGACAACATCCTCCTCAGGTCTTACGACAAGAAGGCCGGCCTCTTTGTTGACCGGAACTCCGGGAGGGCCCAGGCGGAAAAGATCGTGGAACGCTACAATATTTCGACTCCCTCGGTGCAGCATCTTGTACGCAAGCTTTCGGGGGGGAATATCCAGAAGGTGCTCCTTGGCAG
>JAISRW010000027.1 GCA_031273405.1 Treponema sp. | reverse complement strand
TACGTTATTTTGTATCTGTCAAGAAAAATTTTTAAGAATCTTTCCGGAACTTCCCCAAAGGCTATGCGAACCCCTTTCTTTTGAATATAATCCGAATCATGAATCTTCCCATTAATCCCGCGTCCGTAAAGGCCCTGGCCCTGGATTTGGACGGAACCGTTCTCGGGCCGGGGGCGGTACTGAGCGACAGAACCCGAAAAACCATCAATGCCTGCCGGGAGAAGGGCCTCCAATTGATCGTTGCCACAGGCAGAGCCATCGAAGCCGCAGAGCGCTTCCGCATCCCCCTGGGCGCCGAAGGGCCTATGGTATATTTTAACGGCGCCGTAGTGGCGGACATGCCGGGGGCCAGGATACTCAACAGTACTCTCCTGGGTTTTGAGGTAGTAGATTTTTGCATCGACCTTGCCCGGAGCATGGGCGCCTACTACCAGGTGTTTTTCCCCGGTACCAAAGAAAACCCCCGCCAGATCCTTATGGCGGAAAAGAAAGGGGCGGAGCGGGAAATGTACTTTAATCATACGGGAATTCAGGCTGAAATCGGCGATCTCAAGGAAGCGGCCGCGGGCTTCCCCGGCTGTATTAAAAGTATGTTCGTGGCCGAACCCGAAGTCCAGGACGCCCTCAGGCCAAAAATTGAGGGGCGCTTTGGAAACAGGATCTATATAGCCAGGACCCTTAAGAATTTTCTCGAAATCATGGATTGCCGGGTGTCCAAAGGCCAGGGGCTCCGCTATGCCCTGGAATGCCGGGGCCTAAAGCCGGAGGAGGTAATAGCCTTTGGGGATGAAGAGAACGACATCCCCATGTTTGAGGCCGTCCGCTTTTCCGCCGCTCCCGCGAGCGCCAAGGATACGGTCAAGGCCAGGGCCGATCTGGTGATAGGCCCCAACACGGAAGACGGGGTAGCCGTCTTCCTGGAGGAATTCTTCGGTATATGAGGCAATTCGCGTACTGTACTTGACTTTTTTTGCCATTCAGTAGTAGAATAATTATGCCTTTGGGGGCGTAGCGAAGTTGGTTTATCGCGCTGGCCTGTCAAGCCGGAGATCGCGGGTTCAAGCCCCGTCGCTCCCGTCATAAAAACCGTCTTTGGCGTTTTTTGTTGGAGTTTCCTGCGGAAACTCCATTTTTTTTGCGTTTAAGGAAAATAGGCAACAGGCTCCTAGGAGCCTGTGGGACTTGTAGGTTTTTTGCTCTACACCCTGTGGGTTTCGAGCAAAAAACCTGCGATAAATGGGCTCCTTACGCAGTTTGCAAGGCAAAAAATCGCCTTGCAGGCGATTTTTTGAGATTTTATGCGCGAAGCGCAACAAACTGCTAGACAGGAGATGATAAATGAAAAAAAATCAGACCAAAATACTCGCCCCTGTAACACCTGGAGAATTGCTCAATGAGGAGTTCATTCTGCCCATGGGCATTACCAAATACGGTCTTGCAAAAGCGATTGGTGTTCCTCCCCAGCGCGTCGGCGACATTGTTTCAGGAAAACGTTCAATTACCGCCGATACGGATCTCAGGCTCTGTAAATTTTTCGGCCTTTCGGCCGGTTATTGGCTTCGCGCACAGATTAGATATGACTCTATTATCACAGAAGAAAAAATAAAAGCCCAACTGGAAAAAATTACGCCCATTACCGCCCAAAGAGCCAGAGTATAAAACCGGAAACGGCCTTTGCTGAGGTTTCTTTAATTAACTCATGTTACGCAGAGGTTTTAAAAATGAAGAAATTTAACCACGGATGCCACAGACAACACGGACAAAGAGAGACTTTCGAACAAAAAGTCCGTGGATCTGTCCGTGAGGTCCGTGGCGGCCCTTTGTCGTTTATTCGGTACTGTGGCATTTACCGGGCCTACACCGTGCTACATTTTCTCATTCACACGCTTGCGCGTGTTTTGCTTGGTGGGTCAGAGGTTATCCTTAATTTAGAATTGCCCTTAACAAAAGGCTCTTCCATTTCCATTCTATAGGCCCCTGTTTTATCCGTTCTTCCAGCATCTGCCGCAAACGAAGAAAGTCCGCTTCACCCAGGGCTTCCGCGACAAAGGCCCCCCAACTGGAATGTTCGGCATCGAACCAGAGGGCGATGTCCCGAGCCGAAAGAAGCCGCTCCTCCTTCTGCTCCAGGACCCTTAGTTCGGCGGCGAAGCCCGCTTTTTTAAAGCTTTCTTCCAGGACACCGGCGTCCCAGGTCCACCGGGAAGAAGAACCGGTTTGGCTTCCCTTTTCGCCTTTCAGGGCCCCGGAGCCGCTGAAAAAGGCTTCTTCCGCCTGGGAGAGTTTTTCGACCGTCAGGGCCGGGGCGCCGCATTCTTCACTGAGAATCCGGGAGATCCGCTCTCCCAGTCGGGGAGGGGACTGGAGGGTGGCTAGGTCCCCTCCGGGAGCGAGGAGGCGGCGGGCGGCTTCCGCGAAGGCGGCGAAAAGCCCCGGCGGGGAGCCCGTGAGCCTTCGCCAGGGTTCCCGGGACAGGATGTGGTCGAAAATACCGGAGCCGAAGCATGCTTCCGCTTCTTCGGGGCCGGGGAGGAGGCCGCTTGTTACGGCGATACGGGGTTCTTCGGCCTCGTCAAGAACCGACGAGAAGCGCAGGAGGGCCTCCCGGGCGGCTTCGCTGTCTACCAGGGCGGCGGCCAGGCCTTCGGGGACCCGTCTCAGGCTTTCCCAGAGCAGGAGGCCGTCGTTGGCCGCGGGTATGAGGATGCGGTGGTGCCGGGCAATGGCGCAGGTTTCAAAAATCCTGTCCCTGTCCGAGAGGAGCAGGGCGCCTCGGCCCGATTCCAGCCGCTTAAACCAGCCCTCCCGGCCTTTTGACGAGGCCGACCAGGTGAGAATTTCGCTGTGGGCGTTGCCGTCGCCCATGATGACCGCCGCCTGGATTTCCCGCTTCTTGAGGACCTCCTCCCGTATGCGGCTTTCGTATCCTATGGACGAGGGGGTGTAAAAGGTTTTGCCCCGGAGAGAGGAGGGGAGGTACTGCTGGGCCGCCCAGTGGTCCCGGTAGGCATGGGGGTAGAT
>JAISRW010000271.1 GCA_031273405.1 Treponema sp. | reverse complement strand
CATTTTCATGAGTTCCAGATTTTTGACGGCTCCACGGTTTTTGATCTGCTTTTGGAGCATACGGATCCTGAACTGGTGAAAGTTGAACTGGATACCTACTGGGCCATGCGGGGAGGCCAGGATCCGGCGGCTTTTCTCAAGAAGTGGGATGAGCGGGTTCCGCTGATCCACCAAAAGGATTACCCCGCTGAATATCAAGATACGATCAACCTGATCGATAAGGTAAACCGGGAACACCTCAAGGTGGACATACAGTATTTTATGGGTCTGGCGGCGGAGAAAGCCTTTGCGGAAATAGGAACAGGGATCATGGATATTCAGAGCATCATTGATGTGGGGAACGAACTCTGTAAGGCAGACTATATTGTCCTGGAACAGGATTGGTCTTCTTTTGATGAACTTGAAAGCATCAAGATCAGCATGGAGAACTTTAAGAAGTTTAAGGGCATTGAGTGGTAATTATTTCTTTTACGGGGGCAGTATGGAATCGTTAAAGATTGGCATCGTCGGCGCGGGGGGTATGGCTTCTTATCATTATGACGGATTTATCAAAGCGGGGGCGGAGGTGGTGGCTATGGCGGATAAGGATATAGCCAGGGCCCGTGACTTTGGGGACCGGCGGGGAATTAGCCGGTTTTATTCGAGCCTTGAGGAAATGCTGGATGGATCCCCCGAAATGGAGGCGGTTTCGATAATTACCCCCAACAAATTTCATAAACCCCTGGTAATCGAGGCCCTGGAAAGGGGGAAGCATGTATACTGCGAAAAACCCCCGGCCCTTAACGCGGCGGAAACGGAGGCCATGTGCGCCGCGGCGGAAAGGTCGGGGAAGGTTTTGATGTTTGACCTCAATAACCGGGCCAAGCCGGAGGCTAAGGCGATTATGCACTATGTTCAAAACGGCAAGGTGGGGAAGATCAATTCCGCCCAGGCTACCTGGATTAGGCGAAACGGGATTCCCGGTTTTGGGAGCTGGTTTACCAATAAGGCTGTTGCCGGGGGCGGCCCCATGCTGGACCTGCCCCACATGTTTGATCTGGCCCTTTACTTTATGGGCTACCCGGAGCCCGATTATGTCCTGGGGGCGGTGTACCAGGATTTTATGGGTAATCCGGCCTTTAAGGGTCCCTGGGGGATTCCCGATATGTCGGGGGGTATAACGGATGTGGAATCGTCCTGTCACGCCTTTATCACTTTTAAAACCGGCCAAAGCCTTATGGTTCGTACTTCCTGGGCGGAAATGAACGAGCGGGAGGTGGTGTCCGTTACCTTTCAGGGTCAGAAATCCGGGGGCAAGATTGAGCGGCTCTTTGATATTGACGGCCTGGACGGCACCAGTATTGATAACTGCGCGATATTTACCGAAGAGGACGGCCGACAGGTGGATTATATTATTAAGGCGGAAAAGGACGAGCAGATGGGCCGTGTTACCCAGGCTTCCAATTTTGTGGAGGCCGTTACCGGCAGGGCCGCCCCTCTGAACACTCCCGCCCAAGCAGTTATTCTGATGAAACTGGTGGACGCTATTTACGAATCGGCGGCCGCGGGAAAGCCTGTCAAGCTTTAGCCTTTAGCTAAAAAAGGGATTTTAGCGTAAAAGGGAATGATGTATCGAGATTCTGAATAAAAACGATGGGCATGGTTCCTATTGACGGTCAAGTTGGGGGGGAAAGCCTTGTATACCGGTACCATTGTTTTTGATGACGGTAATATCGGTATGTTGCACCGTGTTTTTTGCCATTTTACTCCTGCCTGGAGATATACCGCCATAAAACTTATCTCGTTGATAGTACGGTCGGTAATTTTCATCAATTCGCAGGATTTATTGATCCGGTAGTGCTGTTCAATAAAGCTCAAAGACTCCCGGACATAAAAATCCCGCAGGCTGCTTCCCGCCACCTTTTTTCGCAGCGATGAGGACGCTATGAGCGAACTCATCAATAGATACAGATGCCCCATGACGGCCAGTCGGCAGACCTGAGCCTTCCTTTGCCGGAGAAAATATAATGGGGGGCGTTACGGGGGCTTGCCCCCGTAGAGGGGGGAAGCGTAAGACTTGCCGCTTTCGCGTCAAAGTCTGCCCTGCGAAGCAGGAATAATGCGGCAAGGCTGAAGCGGGGGGAAGGCTTTCCCCCTCCTGATTGCTATTTAGGCGGAGAGGAAATTTAAGATATTTTTGCCCTGTCGGGATTATCTTTAATGGTGTTGTGCCAGGCTTCCATTGTTTTGTCCCATTGGTCTTTACACGGCAAAGCCTATACGGCGGGCGGTGTTTTTGTCCAAAACTTCGTCATTGCAGAATGAGGTGATGCTTTCCAGTGTCGGCCCCGCGCCGTGAAGAAGGTTTGAGATGGTAACTTTCCGGGCGACGTTCTCTATCTGGCCGCCTGAAAAATCGAATTTCCGGGAGAGGGTTTCGGCGGCTTCGGCGGCAAGGCCGGGGAGGATGTTTTGCCAGATGGCGGTTTTGGCTTTTTGATCGGGTTTTTCAAATTCGATTTTATAGAGGAAGCGGCGCTCGAAGGCTTTGTCTAAATTGCAGGTCTGATTGGTGGTGGCTATGAGGATGCCCCCTGAGAGGTTTTCCATTTCCTGCAAGATGATGTTCTGGATGGCGTTTTCGGTCTGGCCGGGGCCTCGGCGGGTGTCCCCTAACTCCTGCCGCTTGCCGAGTACGCCGTCGGCTTCGTTAAACAATAGTATGGGTGTAAGGGCGGCGTTTTTGATCATGCCCTGGTAGCGGTCAAAGAGGGATTTGATTCTTTTTTCGCTTTCCCCAAACCACATGCTTTTGGTCTCGGAAATGTCAACGAGCATGATGTCCCTGCCGGTGCGGCGGGCGATCTGGTAGGCGGTTTCGGTTTTTCCGGTTCCGGGGGGGCCGGAGAAAAGGCAGGTAAAACCGGTCCGCATATTCTGTTCCTGGAGCCGTTGTTTTATGGACGCGAATTTTTCTTTCCCCAGGAGGCTGGTAAGATCGCCTATTTGCAAGCAGAGTTTATTGGAATAGTAGAGTTCTTTTTCCGCTATGGTTCCGGCGCTTATGATGCTGCCGCCGCGTACTTTTTTTTGTTCCCTCAAGTTTACATCGGCAAGGAAGGTTTCTTTCGCGGCGGAGGT
>JAISRW010000223.1 GCA_031273405.1 Treponema sp. | reverse complement strand
ATGTCCATAGCCCTGGGTATTACCATGACGAGAATCCTCACGGGGATTTCCCTCATGTGGATTCTTATCCCCGGCTACGCCTTCGCCCTGATCCTCACCTTTTTCGTGCCCAGGATCTTCACCGGCATCGCCTTTGACTCAGGCGGCGTTTGTTCCGGCCCCATGACCTCCACCTTCCTGCTGCCCCTGGCCATGGGGACCTGCCAGGGGGCCGGCCGGGATCTCATGACCCACGCCTTTGGGATTGTGGCTACGGTAGCCCTTACCCCGCTCATCATCATCCAGCTCATGGGGCTCATTTACAGCCTTAAACAGAAGAAGTCCACCGCCATCCAGACCGAACAGCGGGCCGGAACCATAGGCGGCGTCAGCGCCGAAGAAGCCGGAGATATTACGGTATTCGAGGAGGTCTTCAATGGCTAAAAAGAAATCCTCCCGTTTTTCCTTTAAGCTGCCCTTTAATCTGCCCAAATTCATGGGCGGCCCTTCCGAAGATCTTCCGGCCCAGGAAACAAAAGCTATCCCGTCCTTGAGGCTTGTTTTCTTTATCGTGGACTGGGCCAACGCCAACATCATTTCCGAGGTCTTTGACGAGGAAAAGGTGCGGTTCCATTTTATCAGCAGGGGCCGGGGAACCGCCAGATCGGATGTTCTGGACCTCCTTGGTATCGGATCGAACGACAAGGCGGTTATTATCTGCCTGGAACAGGAAATCCTGGCCCCCATACTCATCAAGGGGGTGAGGAAAAAACTGAATTTCAACAGCCCCGGCGCGGGGATAGCCTTTACCGTCCCCCTTTCTGGTATCAACACCCCCATACTCAAGGTGTTTAAAGAAAGCATCAATAAAAACGAAAAATTGACGAAAAACGAAAAATCAGTGAAAAACGAAAAATCAGCGAAGAATGAAAAATCAGCGTCCGAAAGACAAGGAGAAACTCCTATGGCCGTAGAAATAAAAAGCGATTTGATTATTTCCATTGTAAACCAGGGATACAGCGATGAATTTATGACCGTTGCCAGAGAAGCCGGGGCGGCAGGAGGCACCGTGATCAATGCCCGGGGCCTGGCTCACGCGGGGGCGGTCAGGTTCTTCGGCGTTTCGGTTCAGGATGAAAAGGAAATCGTCATCGTTCTTACAAGCCGCGAAAAGAAGGTCCCCATCATGCAGGCGGTAAGCCAAAGCTTTGGAATGACATCCAAGGCCGAAGGCATTGTGTTTTCCCTGCCCGTAGACATGGTTCAGGGATTGAATTTTGAAGAGGCGATATAGCGGACCCCGTTTTTTTGCCGCCCTTGACTTTACTTTTTTGAGATTTCAGTATAGGCTTAATATAGTGGGTCAGTCCCAAAATTTCGGTTTTGGGTAAGATTCTGTATTTGAGGCAGTTCCATCGGACGGAGGTCCGCAATGTCAGATTCCGGAACCGCCGCCTTGAAAACCGCGGTTTTGTCGAACCTTTGGTCCGTAAAACCGATTTTGGAACCGGTTGAGGCTTTCCCAAAACTTCAGTTTTGGGAAAACAACCTTAAATTTAAATGAAAAGCGGGCCGGACTTTAGTCCGATTAGACCGCTTTTTCGGAAGCTTTTCCCAAAACTAACCGAGTTTTGGGAAAAGCTCGGTTTATTTAAATATTTTGAGGAGTTTTTATGAAAAAATTTGCTATCGGTTTAGTGGTTTACGCGCTTGCTTTTGCGGCACTGTCCTGTAAAAGCACCGCCGACGGAGTCGGCCTTGAAGGAGAAATAACCCAGGAAAAAGTCGATTCCGCCCTGAGTCAGATCTACGATAACTACAGAGCCAAGCTCATCATGGACGGGGCCCGGGATTATACCGTGGCGGCCGGCGACACCCTTACAGCGATTACCCGTAAGCACTACGGCCCCCTGACCAATGTCGGCAGCGCGGGTCCCAATAACGGGTTCTATTTTCCGGTGATTATGATGGGCGCGGACAGTAAGATCGTGGACCCCGATAAGATTGAACCGGGAATGAAGTTCAAAATCGTGGATCTCAAGAAAAACCTGGCCAACCCTGAGTCCAAGGCGGCAATCAGGGACTGCCTGAGGGATGTAGCCTATGTTTATAACAAGAAGGGTTCCGCGGTTACCGAAGAGGGTCTTGTCAAACTGGCCAATTCGCTTTAAATTGAACCAAGGTTTTGATTCCTTGCGAAGGGTACATACCGGCAAGCAGGCTTACATCGAACCCTCAAATCGAAGGTTCGCGGTTTGAGGGGAGTCTTGGGGCGGAACTAAGGGTATGTACCCTGAGTCAAAAAACCATGCGAACAACCATACTCCGTCGAACCTTCGGTTTGAAGTCGCGGATTCGTCAGACCGATGGTCTGAGCTCTGCCTCCCCCGCGTGAGCGGGTTCTTGGGTTGGTTGGTTGATTGCAAAATTTGAAATTTTGGAATCCCCTCGATTTAAATGCTTTTGATTGAGCTTTTCCCAAAACTGAAGTTTTGAGAAAGCCTCGATTGATTGTTTTTTTAAAATTTTAAGGAAGCAGAGGTACAATTATGAAAGAACGCCGCTATTTTTTTACATCCGAATCTGTGGGAGAAGGTCATCCCGACAAACTTTGCGATCAAATCTCCGACGCCATTCTTGACGCCTGTATCAAGGAAGATCCCCAAAGCAGGGTCGCCTGCGAGACCTTTGCTTCCACTTCCCTGGTCCTGGTGGGGGGAGAAATCACCACCAAGACCTTTGTGGATTTCCAGGAAGTAGTCCGCCGGGTGGCCGAAGAAGTCGGCTATACAGACCCGGCCTTTGGGCTGGACTGCCATTCCATGGCGGTTCTGGATATGATCCACAGCCAGTCTCCCGACATAAGCCAGGGCGTTTCCGGCACAGGTCTTGAGAAATACAAGGGCCTCCAGGGCGCCGGAGATCAGGGCATGATGTTCGGTTTTGCCTGCGACGAAACCCAAGAGCTCATGCCCCTGCCCATTACCCTGGCCCACAAGATCCTTTTGCAGGCGACAAAACTGCGGAAGAACAAGGCCGTCAAATGGCTCAGGCCCGATGCCAAAAGCCAGGTTACGGTGGAATACGAGGGGCACAAACCCGTCCGCATCGACGCCGTGGTAGTGTCTCACCAGCACGACCCGGATATTTCCCACAAGAATATCGAATCCGATGTGATTGAGCAGATCATTAAACCCATCCTGGAACCCACGGGCCTCCTGGATAATAAGACCAAGTACTACATCAACCCCACCGGCCGCTTTGTCGTCGGCGGGCCTTTTGGCGACACGGGCCTTACGGGCAGGAAGATCATCGTCGATTCCTACGGCGGCATGGGTCGTCACGGAGGCGGCGCCTTCTCCGGCAAGGACCCCACCAAGGTGGACCGTTCCGCCGCCTATGCCGCCCGCTATGTCGCGAAGAACGTGGTCGCCGCCAAGCTGGCCGAACGCTGCGAGGTGGAGCTGGCCTATGCCATCGGCGTTCCCTTCCCCGTCTCGGTGATGGTAGACACCTTTGGCACCGCCAAAGCGGACGAACAGCGTATCGAGGATGCCATCAAAACGGTCTTCGATTTAAGCCCCGCGGGAATCATCAAGACTCTGGATTTGAGGCGGCCAATCTACCAAAAAACCGCCAGCTACGGCCACTTTGGCAGAAACGAATTCCCCTGGGAAAAAACCGACAAGGTGGAAGAGCTTAAAAAAGCGGTGGGATAAGGGCCGGGTTTTTTAGAGCTGATTGTCATTGTCCTCATCAAAGAGCCCGGCCTGGGCGTCTTTGGCTTCCGCAGGGGCTTCGTCGTCTTCTTCCCGGACAATGCGATCCACGCCGACAACAAAGTCGGGCTTGTCTATGCTGAGGATCTTGACTCCCTGGGCGGAGCGGCCCATCACGCCGATGGTCGAGACCTTGAGCTTGATGGACTTGCCCTGGCTGGTGATGCACATGATTTCTTCTTTGTCCCCCACATTCACGCAGCCGGCGATCTCCCCGGTCTTATCGGAAACGGTATAGATACGCTGGCCTCCGGTACCCCGGCCGTGGGAGCTAAACTCGCTGAATTCCACGCGCTTGCCAAAGCCGTATTCCGAGAGGACGAGCATTTTTTCCTCATCAAGCACCCTGAGAACTCCCGCGAGTTCATCGTCATTCCCCAGCTTCATCCCCGTAATGCCCCGGGTCGAGCGGCCCATGGCCCGCACATGATCCTCGCCGGTACGCAGGGCCTGGCCCCGCCGGGAGATGAGGACGACCTCGTCCTTGCCGCCGGTAAGGAGGGCGCTCACCAACTTGTCGCCTTCGTCCAGCCTGATGGCGATGATCCCCCGGCTCTTGGCGTTGGAGAATTCCGAAGTCTTCA
>JAISRW010000210.1 GCA_031273405.1 Treponema sp. | reverse complement strand
GGGAAGCCAGGATCTTGAGGATGATACGGAATATATAGTCCTGCCGCTCCGGGCTTACCGCGGCGTCTACCGCGTCAAAGGAGTTCTGCTGGAAGTAAACCGCGTCCAGGAAATCCCCTTTAAGGTAGATCACATAGTCGTCGAGGCTGGTGCCTTCTTCGCCAACCACCTTCATCATCTGCTCCACTTCGCTGCCCCGGCGCATAAAGCCGTGGGCGTATGCAACCTTGTCCTGGGGGATGATCCCGGCATACTTGGACCAGGAATCCAGGGGATGAATGGCCGGATACTTGCGGGCGTCGGAGCGTTCCCTGGAAAGGCCGTGGAAGGCGCCGACGACTTTAAGGGTAGCCTGGGTCACCGGCTCCTCAAAGTTACCCCCCGCGGGGCTGACCGTACCGCCTATGGTGACCGAGCCCTGGGAGCCGTCCCGAAGCCGCACGATGCCGGCCCTCTCGTAGAAGCTCGCTATGGTCGATTCGAGGTAGGCCGGGAAGGCTTCCTCGCCGGGTATTTCTTCCAGCCGGCCGGACATTTCCCGCATGGCCTGGGCCCAGCGGCTTGTGGAGTCCGCCAGGAGGAGGACATGAAGCCCCATCTGCCGGTAATATTCCGCCAGGGTTACCGCGGTATAGACCGAGGCTTCCCGGGCCGCCACGGGCATGGAGGAGGTGTTACAGATGATAACCGTCCGTTCCATGAGGGAGCGGCCGGTGCGGGGATCGGTGAGTTCCGGAAATTCCTTGAGGGTTTCCACAACCTCCCCGGCCCGCTCGCCGCAGGCCGCCAGGATCACGATGTCCACGTCGGCGTGGCGGCTGGTGATCTGCTGCAAAACCGTCTTCCCCGCGCCGAAGGGGCCGGGGATACAATAGGTTCCGCCCCTGGCCACAGGGAAGAAGGTGTCGATGAGCCGCACCCTGGTAACCATGGGGTCCACGGGCTTGCGCCGCTCTTCGTAGCAGTCCACGGGCCGCTTCACAGGCCAGCGGAAGCTCATGGTTACGGGGAAAATGTTGCCCTTCTCGTCCTTGAGTTCCGCTATGGGCTCCCGAATATTGTAGGAGCCCACGCCTTTTATCGACGAAACCGTATAGCTCCCGTAGAGCCCGAAGGGAACCATGATCCGGTGGGTAAAGGCCCCTTCCGGCACGGTACCCAGGGTGTCGGCCCGTTCTACCCGGTCGCCGGCTTTGGCGGCCGGGGTAAAATCCCAGGCTTTTTCGGCGGAGAGGGCGTCAAGATAGACCCCCCGTTCCAGAAAATAGCCCGCTTTTTCCGCCAGTTGGGGCAGGGGGTTCTGGAGGCCGTCGTAAACCTGGCCCAAAAGGCCGGGGCCCAGCTCTACGGCCAGCATGTCGCCGGTATATTCCACCTGGTCTCCCACGGAGATCCCCTTGGTGATTTCAAAGACCTGAAGCTGGCTTATGTCGCCCCGGATACGGATAACTTCGCTTTTAAGCTGTTTGTCCGCTACTTTGACATAGCCTACCTCGTTCATGGACACGGCGCCGTCAAAACGGACGCTTACCATGTTGCCGTTAACGGCGACTACAGTACCTTTAGTTCCTGTCATTTAGATTCTCCCGCTTGTTCCAGGATGGAAGCGTACAATGTTTTATATTCCTCAAAGCCTTCTTCGCTTTTAAAAGCCTGCCTCCTCTCCATGAGGAGGAGTTTGAGGAGATAGGCGTAAATCGTGTTTTCGCTGAAATAATTGAGGCCCTGGAAGCTTTCGATGGCGTTCCAGCGGGCCCGGTCCAGAAAAATCTCCGCCTCCAGGGGAGATTCTATCGCCGCCGCCGCTTTGGCCGCCGCCACAGCGCCCGCCGGGAATTCCGGCGCGTCAACGGCGTGGTCGCCCTCCCGCCTGAGTTTGGCCGCTCTAAGCCGGGCCAGATTGAGCCTTAAAGCGCTCTCCCATTCCCGCCAGGCCCCGAGGAATTCCGAGGCCGCCGGGGGAATCTCCGCCGGGTCCAGGGAGCAAGCGTCCAAAACCGCCCTTTCCGCGGGGCCCATGGCGCCCCGGGCCAGTTCCTTAAAGGCCCCGTGATTCATCGGGACCGGCTGGCCGTAGACGAGATAGGGGAGTTGGGCCGCCAGATAATAGTAGGAACCCACCGTCTATAGTCCTTTAGCGGCGGTTTTCAGGATCTCCGCCAGACGGGGGTTGAGATAGGCCGAGAGAAGTTCCGCCACCGCTTCGGCGGAAAAATCGTAATAGGCCGAACCGTCCTTGTTGGCGATACGAAAGCCCGCGCCCAGGTTCCGGTCCGATTTGAGTTCCACGCCGTTTTTTAATTCCTTGGCCAGCTTGTCCTTAAACCAGCCTTCAAGCTTTTTAAGTTCCCCTTCGTTCAGTATCACCGCGAGATCGTCGGTCCCGGTCCTGGCGGTCCATGATTTAAGGAGTTCCGGCAGGACCGCTTTAAGGGTATCACCGCCATAGGCGGCGGCGGTTTCCCGAACCACGATCTTACTCAGGAGGGTTTCGATCTCCCCCTTGAAAGCCAAAACCAGGTTCCGGGAAGCCTGTTCCAGAGCCGCCTCGCCAGCCTTTTGAGAGCGTTCGGCGTCCTGCCTGCCCCGGGCGATGATTTCCGCCGCTTCCTTCTGGGCCGATTCAACAATACGCCGCCCTTCCCCTGCCGCGTCCCGCTTAAGCCGGGCGGCTTCCTC
This sequence comes from Treponema sp., assembly GCA_031273405.1. The sequence continues at coordinate 1,022 of JAISRW010000210.1, read as the reverse complement.
CGAGGCGGATTCTATCCCCTCTTTCTTTATCTTATCGATCAGTTCCTGAAGTTGGATTTCCATAGGCTCCTCTTTACCCTAATTACAGAGACAGTTTCAAAATCTGACATTTTAAAATCGTCTCTATTCAGTTTAGCGGGAATTTTATTCTTTTTCAAGGGCACGATCCGGAGTTTCAAAAATAAAGGAATTTAACCACCGACGACACAGACAGCTCCACGGACTAATTAATGACGAATTCAAGATAATTTCTTTCTTTATGTCCGTGTTGTCCGTGGTTAATTTAGAATTCCTGCCGGAGTTTACCAGGAAAAGGAAAAAACCGCCCTTTCATGGTAATCCCTGCTGGGTCCGAAGACAGAGTCCGGAAACTCGCTCCTGTTAGGGGAATCGGGGAAATGCTGGGTTTCAAGACAGAAACCGTGGTGCCTCTTATACACCGAACCGGTTTTCCCCTGGACGCCGGCAAGCATATTCCCGGAGTAGAACTGTATCCCCGGCTGGGTGGTGTAGACCTTCATGGTTCTGCCCGAGGTCCCTTCGTATACTTCCGCGCAGGGACGAAGTTCCCCGGCCTTCCCGTCCAGGGCAAAGCAGTGATCAAAGCCCCCGCCGGCGGCCTCGATGTCCCGCTTGATGGGTTTCCGGGTTTTAAAATCGAAGGGGCTCCCCTGGACAGGGAGGAGCCTGCCTGTGGGGATAAGGGAATCGTCGATTTCCACATACGACGAGGCGTGAAGCGCGAGCTCGTGGGATAGAATATCCCCCTGTCCTTCCCCGGCCAGGTTGAAATAAGAATGGTTGGTCAGGTTGACGGGGCAGGGGAGATCCACCTTTGCCTCGTAGTCGGCGAGGATCTCGTTGGATTTGGAAAGGCCGTAGCATACCGCGGCCTTGAGATTGCCGGGAAAGCCCTCGTCGCCGTCGGGGCTCTTGAGTTCCAGGCGGATAAAGATGCCGTCCCGCTCCTCGTAGGCGTCGGCCTTCCAGAGGAGCTTGTCAAAGCCCCGGCGGCCGCCGTG
>JAISRW010000186.1 GCA_031273405.1 Treponema sp. | reverse complement strand
ATGGTTTTAGAAACATTGAAAATATGCTTGCCTTGGTAATGCTCAGATGTTCAGGCGTTAATTTAAGCCTGCCGGGAAGGGCCTAATATGGCTCACACATCCTGATGAAGGCTCAATTTTTTAAATGAATTTCAGGAGTTTTTATGGATAATGAACCGGTTACCGAGACCATGGCGGTTCTGGCTCTCCAGTTAGGCGTCATTCTTTTTGCCGTCCGTGTCTGCGGGAGGCTGGCCAAAAGGCTCAAAATCCCCCAGGTGCTTGGGGAACTTTTGGCGGGGGTCATCATCGGGCCCTATGCCCTGGGCGCGGCAGCCTTTCCGGGCTTCCCTCAGGGGTTTTTCCCCCTTCATCCGGGTTCCCTGGCGGTAAGCACCGAGCTCTACGCTTTTGCTTCAATCGCTTCTATAATACTCCTCTTTGCTTCGGGCTTGGAAACCGACATAGGGCTTTTCCTCCGTTATTCCCTGGCGGGAGGCGTCATCGGCATCGGGGGGGTGGTGTTTTCCTTTGCCCTGGGCGATTTGGCCGGAGTCCTTCTGCTGCCGGGCGTTACTTTTCTGTCCCCCCCCTGCCTCTTTATGGGGATTCTTTCCACCGCCACCTCGGTGGGCATCACCGCCAGGATACTTTCGGATCAGAAAAAAATGGACTCCCCCGAGGGGGTTACCATTCTGGCGGCGGCGGTTTTCGACGATGTCCTGGGGATCATCGCCCTGGCCGTGGTTTTGGGCATTGTGGCGGCCATAGGCGGCGGCCAGGGCGCAGACGCCGGAGGTTCCCTCAAGGCTTCGGGGATTCTGGCCATCGCGGGGAAAGCCTTCGGCATCTGGCTGGGCTTTACCGCCCTGGGGCTCGCCTTCTCCAAAAAAATCGCCGGTTTCCTTAAAACATTTAAATCCTCTTTTGATTTTTCGATTTTGGGCCTGGGTATAGCCCTGCTCCTGGCGGGGATCTTTGAGAAGCAGGGCCTGGCCATGATCATCGGCGCCTATATCGCCGGCCTTTCCCTTTCCAGGACCGATATTGCCGCGGTGATCCAGGAACGCATCCACGGGCTCTATGAATTTTTTGTCCCTGTTTTTTTCGCGGTCATGGGAATGATGGTGAATGTCCGGGAAATCGCCAGCCCGCCGGTGCTTATTTTCGGGGGGATCTATACCCTAGCGGCGATCCTGTCCAAGGTCGCGGGCTGCGGCGGGCCGGCCCTGCTCCTGGGCTTTAACGGCCGGGGGGCCATGCGGATTGGCGCCGGCATGGTTCCCAGGGGGGAAGTCGCCCTGATAATCGCCGGCATAGGGCTTGCCGCGGGCATTCTGGACAACCGCCTTTTCGCGGTCATCATCCTCATGACCCTGATCACCACCCTAGCCGCCCCGCCCCTCCTGAGCGCCGCCCTCAGGCTGAAGGGGGCCGGAACCCGGAAGCCCGTCAAGGACAACGATTCGGCGTCGGCGGTCTGGGAATTTTCTTCCGCCGAAATCTCCGCCCTGGTGGTTGATACCCTCCTCAAGGATCTTAAAGGCGAGGGCTTCTATGTTCAAATGATGAACATCGACGAGGGGCTTTCCCTGGCCCGGCGGGACGATATTTCCCTCTCCATAATTGAGGAGGAAAGCACGGTTACTATAGAAACTTCCGGCAAGGATATGCCCTTCGTCAAGACCGCGGTGTATGAGGTCATCGTGGGGCTCCACGACGCCATACAGAAGCTCAAGGAATCGTCTGACCCCAGGGCCCTCAAAAAGGATCTCCTCGGCATGGACGGCCGGACCAGGGGGGACCTCCTCTCCCTTATCTGCCCCGAATGTACTTCCCTCAGCCTCAAGGGCGAGACCAAGAAGGAGATCATCACCGAACTGGTGGATCTTCTGGCCTACAGGGGCAAGCTCCTGGACAGGAACCTGGTCCTCAAGGACGTACTGGAACGGGAAAAAACCATGAGCACCGCCATGCAGGACGGGATAGCCCTGCCCCACGCCAAGAGCGACGGCGCAGGCGATCTGGCGGCGGCGGTGGGGATCAAAAAGGAAGGGGTTGATTTTGATTCCCTGGACGGCGAAAAGTCCCGGCTCTTTATCCTGGTAGTTTCGCCCAGGAAGGTATCGGGCCCCCATGTCCAGTTCCTGGCCGCCATAGGGACGGTATTAAACGACGGGGCCACCAGGGAGGAGGTGATAAACGCCGATTCGGCGGAGACGGCGGTAAAGCTTCTGCAGCGCGAAAAACCCGCCGCCCCCTCCCCGGAGACGACGGCGGAACCGGACGGGGAGGGATGAGAATGGGCCGGCCTGAAAGGGAGTTTTCCCATTTTGATTCTCGGGGCAGCGCCGTCATGGTGGATGTATCCGCCAAAGAGATAACCCGGCGCACGGCTCTTGCCGGGGGCTTTATCGAGATGAACGAAGAGACTTTCCTGGCGGTTCGGGAAGGCACGGCCAAAAAGGGCGACGTCCTGGGCACGGCCCGTATCGCGGGAATCATGGCGGCCAAGCGGACCTCCGAGTTCATCCCCCTCTGCCATTCCCTCAGCCTTGACACCTGCACGGTGGATTTTGAATTCCTCCCCGGCGGGGCCGGCGGAAAGGGGCCCTACCGGATTGGGGCGCTCTGCACGGTAAAGCTCTCGGGCAGGACCGGGGCGGAGATGGAAGCCCTCACCGGCGTATCCGTGGCCCTCCTCACCATCTACGACATGTGCAAAGCCCTGGACAGGGCCATGATCATCTCCGGCATAACGCTCCGGGAAAAATCCGGCGGAAAGAGCGGCCATTTTAAGGGGGACCCAAACCGCGGCTGATTCTAGCAGCCTGTTGCAAAGGAACTTTAGCCTGCCAAGGGGCCGGAGCTTTAGCGTTTTGCCAGATAGGTCCGCAGGGCCGCAAGGACCTCGTCAAGATCAAGGGGTTTGCCTACATGGGCGTTCATCCCCGAAGCCAGACATTTTTCGATATCTTCCCGGAACACGTTGGCGGTCATGGCGATGATCGGAACCCCCGGGGATCCGCCTTTTGTTTCTTTCCGCCGCTCTTTTTCAAATTCCCTGATTTTGCGGGTAGCCTCGTAGCCGTCCATTTCGGGCATCTGGACATCCATAAAAATCATATCGTACTTTTCCGGCTCCTGGGTAAAAAGTTCCACCGCCTGGACGCCGTTTTCGGCGCACTCAATGGTCAGCGCCGTGGGTTCGAGCAGGGAAATCACTATCTCCCGGTTGATCTCCACATCCTCTGCCAGCAATATCCTGGCGCCCTTAAAGTTGTCCGTGTTTTCCTGCCGCTGTCCGGCCTCGACGGTAAGAGTGTCCTGCCCGAGGCACTGGCTGATACAGTCGGCTATGGACGAAGGGAACAGGGGCTTGGGCAAAAACTTGTCCACCCCCGCGGCTTTCGCGTCGGCCTCCACGGCGGTCCACTGGGCGGCGGATATCATAATAACCACCGACTTGCCGCCGTTCCCCTTGATCCGGCGGGAAAGCTCGATGCCGTCCATGCCGGGCATTTTCCAGTCCACGAAGTAAATATCATAGGCGCCGTTTTTTTCGATTAGGGCCAGGGCCTCTTTCCCCCCCGGGGCGGTTTCCAGGGAGAATTTCATTCTCTCGGCTATCTCGGCAAAATAATCCCGGACATCATCCGCGTCGTCCACCGCAAGGACCCGCAGGTTCTTCCGGTTTACATCGGGCTCCAGAAGGCTTTTCTCCACCCCCCGGCCCCGTTTTATTTTCACCCGGAAGCTAAAGACCGACCCCTTGCCGGACTCCGATTCCACCCAGATCTCGCCGTCCATCATCTCCACGATGCGTTTTGAAATCGCCAGCCCCAGGCCGGTGCCGCCGAACTTCCTGGAGGTGCTCGAGTCGGCCTGCTCAAAAGACGAAAAGAGCCGGGACTTCTGTTCCTCGGTGATCCCTATGCCCGAGTCGGCGACGCTGATGCGGATGGTGCACAGGGAGCCCTCTTCTTTTTCAAGCCCGGTCTCCAGGCGTATGGATCCCTGCTCGGGGGTAAATTTAACGGCGTTTGAAAGCAGGTTCGTAATCACCTGGGCCAGGCGCTGGTCGTCCCCGTAGAGCCGGCGGGGTATATTCCTGCCGATATGGACGGTAAAATCCAGATGCTTCTCGTCCATGCGGAAATTGATGACGTTTACAATCTTCCGCAGCATCTTCTCAAAATCGAAATCCGCGAAGGAAAGCTCGAACTTGTTCGCCTCGATTTTTGACATGTCCAGAATATCGTTGATGACCCCCAGCAGATGGACCGAGGCGTCTTCGATCTTGTCCAGGCAGTATTCTTTTCTTTCGGCGTCCTTGGAGGATTTCGCTATGGCGGTCATGCCGATGACGGCGTTGATGGGGGTCCGGATCTCGTGGCTCATATTGGCAAGAAAGACGCTCTTGGCCTGGTTCGCCCGCTCGGCCTGGGTGAAGGCGGCATCGCGCTCCTTTTCCCGGAGATCCCGGCTTGCGGCGCCCGCGATGAGGCTGCTCACGGTAATGATAAGCTGCCGGTCGCTTTCCGTCCATTTCCGGGTGCGGAAACATTCCTCGATACTCATCACCGCCCAAAATTTGCCGTCCACGTACAGGGGGACCATGATGAAGGCCTTGACCCCCACGATTTCCATGACCCTGTACCGGGAGCCGCTCTCTATATCGTCGCAGGAAATGAAAGGAATGTCGGCGGGCTCTTCCTCGGGGAAACTGTTGATAATGACGTTGAGGTCTTCCTTGGAGGGGGCGGTATAGATCGTGTCCTCGCCGCACCAGAGATAGGCCGCGTGGCTCACCGCCGTCTCCTCTTCGACGATCCCTATGAGTATGCGGCTGGCCTTGAGAAATTCGCCGGTTATCCGCAGGGCGTCGTTGATGACGGAAGAGGTGTCCTGGGCGGAAATAAAACTCCGCGCCATCCGGGACATAAGCGCCTGCTGCCTGAAACGCTGGGAAAAGGCGGACTCCTTTTTTTTATAAATAAAGAAGCTTAAGAAACCCGAGGCGATGACAAAGATTATGGAAACCAGGAGCATAAGCGAAAGGCCTGCGGTGCGGCGCCGGATCAACATGATTTCGTCATCGGGGATATCCACCCCCGCGAGGGCCGCGATCTTTCCGTCCCCGTCAAACACCGGGGCGAAGGCCGAGAGGATATGCTCATAGCCCGGCGAATACTCCCCCAGATCCGCAGCCACCGCCCTGCCCTCGTTCATCACCCGCCGGGTGGCCTCCTCGTCGGCTATGGGCTCGGAGCCGAGGTCGTCCGCCTCTTCTGTGGGGTCGTTGTCCAGAATGAACTGCCACATATCCCCCCGGACGGGCCGCATGTAGTAAACAAAGAGCAGGCGGGATTCCGCGGCAAAGGCGATGGCCCGCTCCTTGATTTCCGCGTACAGGGGCTTTTCCATGTCTTCGGGGCTGACCAGTTCCGCCAGTTCCTCCGCCGTCACCAGGTGCGCCGCAGAACGGCTGGCGGCCAAAAGCCTCTCCTCGATGCTTTCCCACAAAAAAACCGACATGGAATTGATAAGGATGCTGGTAAAAATCGAGATTACCAGCACCAGAACGGCGGCAATGGAAAAAAGAAATACCGCGAGATTGTCATACACTAATTTTCTTTGCGCCATTTTTCTACCGTATCTTAATTCTACCTCAACGGAAAGGCTCTGTATAGTACCTTGCCGGCCGGGTAGAACCGGGAAGTTACCTCCCCGGAACCCCACAGACCCGGCGGCGCCCAATTTTTGGACCCCAGGTCCGTTCTAGTTCGCATATTCTGCGGGTCAAGTTTAGCGCAAGCGGCGGAGTTGTTGATTCGTGTTTTAGACTAAACACGGTACCGGCAGTTACAA
>JAISRW010000179.1 GCA_031273405.1 Treponema sp. | reverse complement strand
CTTTCCCGGAGCTTCCTCGACACCAACGGCGCTCCCCGTTCCGCACGGGCCGTCCTTAAATCCCGCCTCCCTTCTCCGGTGGAGAAAGAGCCGGAGCAGGATCTCCCCGCCGCCGTTTGCCTCGATAAGCTTGAGCGGGAACTGGCTTCCCTCAGATCGGGAAGCCGGCGGGGGCTCCAGGAGCGTTTTGACGGCTCCATAGGGGCCGCCTCGGTGCTCTTCCCCTGGGGGGGCGGCGAACAGGGCACCCCCGAATGCGGCATGGCGAGCCTTCTTCCTTCTATAGAAAAGCGGAGCCGTACCGCAAGCCTTTTGACTTTTGGCTATGATCCGGTGCGGATGTCCCGCAGCCCCTACGAAGGGGCCAAGGGCGCCGTCCGCGAAGCCCTGGCGAAATTCTGCTGCCTCGGGGGCGATCCCTTTAGGGCGCGGCTTTCCCTCCAGGAGTATTTTGAGCGGCCCGTGAGCCCCGAAACCTGGGGCCTCCCCGCCGCGGCCCTCCTGGGCGCCCTGGAGGCCCAACTGCGCCTGGGGGTTCCCGCCATAGGCGGCAAGGATTCCATGTCCGGGAACTACCTGGACGAAGGCAGCGGGCTGCGTCTGGCGGTTCCGCCCACCCTGGTCTGCTTTGCCGCGGGAACTGCCAGGGCCGAAAAGGTGCGCTCCGGCGCCCTGAGCGGCAAAGCGGGGAACATCATCGTCCTTTTAAGCCAGTCGCCGGTTTCTGGCGGTTCCTCCAATAGTTCCATCGATATAAAAAATGAAGATGAATGGGATCGCTTCAAGTTCAACATGGATGCCTTGAAAAAATTCGCCGCCTCGGGGGCCCTCAGAGCCGCCTATCCTGTGGGTCAGGGCGGCGCGGCGGCCTCCCTGGCGCTCATGGCCTTTGGCAATATGACCGGCGTCGAAGCCTATGCCGAAGCCTTTGCCCTCGGGCCCGGCGAACAGGGTTCCGTGCTGGCCGAGCTTGAGGGGGACCCGGCGGAATTTCCGGATGTCCTCATCGCCGGACTGACCCTGGGCGAGCCGGTGTTCCGCCTTGGGGAGGTGGAAGTTCCCCTCGCGGTTTTGCGCCGGGCCTACGAGTATCCCCTTGCGCAGGTTTATCCCCAGACTTCCACCGGGGCCACCGCCGCGGAGCCTCCCGAAGCCTCTGCCGGAGGGGACGGGCGCTTTCCTTGGGACAAAGCCCCACGGGACTTTGTCCCAAGGCACTCTACGCGCCTTTCCGCCGCGCCTTTGGCGGTTCTGCCGGTGTTTCCCGGAACCAACTGCGAATGGGACATGGAGAGGGCCTTTAGGGAGGCAGGCGGGAGAACCCGACTGGTCATATTCAGGAACCGGACCGGGGAGGATATTCGGGAATCCATCGGGGAACTTGAGGCCGCCATAGCCGAAGCCCAAATCTTCGCGCTTTCCGGCGGTTTTAGCGCTGGGGACGAGCCTGACGGCTCGGGGAAATTTATCGCCAATGTGCTCCGTTCCCCGGCTATAGCCGAAGCGCTGACGGCTTTTCTGGAAAAGCGGGACGGCCTCATACTGGGAATCTGCAACGGTTTCCAGGCGCTGATCAAAACCGGATTGGTCCCCTACGGCGGCATCCGCCCTGCCTCCGAAACCGCGCCGACCCTCACCTTTAACGCCATAGGCCGCCATGTTTCCCGGATGGTCCGTACCAGGGTGATACCCAGCAACTCTCCCTGGCTCAGCCTGGAGGAGCCGGGCCGTATTCACCTTGTCCCGGTGAGCCACGGCGAGGGCCGCCTTTCCATAGGGACTGAGGAAGGGGAGGCCCTCTTTGCGGCGGGCCAGGTTCCCTTCTGTTACGCCGACGCCGGAGGAAACCCCACCATGGCGGAGCCGGACAACCCCAACGGTTCGGCCTTCGCGGTGGAGGCGCTTACCAGCCCCGACGGCCGCATCCTGGGAAAGATGGCCCATTCGGAGCGCTGCGGCGATCTGGTGCATATCAACATACCGGGAAACAAGAAGCAGCGTATCTTTGAAGCGGGGGTTAATTATTTTTTGTAGACGGCGTCTTCGCAAGTGACAGAGGGTAAAGTTTCGACAAGGAGGGTAAAGTTTCGCTTGACAAAGCGGCCCTTTTGGGCGATATTGGAAGCAGGCGGTAAGCTGGAAAAGCCGTATACGCTGGTAATGCTCAGATGTTCAGGCATTGATCTAACATTGTCGGGGGGCTGAATATGGCCCACACATACTGATGAAGCCTCTCATATTTCGACATACAAAATTCATTTTTCCAATAATTTTCTCATGGTATTGATATGTCTCTCCCATTGTTTCACCAATATTTCCGGCGCCCTGGGCCGTGCATTCCCCCCACATGAGAGTACCCATTCCAGAACCTTTACAAATTGGGTACTCGTAAAGGTGATACTGACTCCCCTTTCTATATCCACAATCTTTTGATCCGCCGCCCATTTGCGTTCCCGTATGTCCTGAACCACCTCATCATAAAACTCAACGGTAAAGATATATTTCTTTTCCATGGTGAATACCCCAAAAT
>JAISRW010000169.1 GCA_031273405.1 Treponema sp. | reverse complement strand
AAGATAAACGAGATCATAGAGCAGGAGGAGGGAATAGCGATGGCAAGCGAAGTATTGATGAGCATAAGCAAAGACGAAGTAGAGCGGGCGCGGCTCATGAGTGAATATAAGTATGTAGTAGACACCCAGAGCAAAGTCGTACAAGCCCGTCGGGAAGGGAGACTGGAAGGTGAACAGAAGGGAAGGCGGGAAGGTGAACAGAAGGGAAGGCAGGAAGGTGAACGGAAAGGGAGATTAGCGGTAGCAAGAAGCCTGAAAGCTATGGGGGATTCCCCGGAAAAAATAGAGCGTGTTACCGGCCTATCCCCGGACGAAATCGCAAAGTTGTAACAGGTCCCTCTATTTGCCCATTGCGGACACACGCCAAGATGTTAATAGAAACCGGCAAGATAAACGAGATCATAGAGCAGGAGGAGGGAATAGCGATGGCAAGCGAAGTATTGATGAGCATAAGCAAAGACGAAGTAGAGCGGGCGCGGCTCATGAGTGAGTATAAGTATGTAGTAGACACCCAGAGCAAAGTCGTACAAGCCCGTCGGGAAGGTGAACGGCAGAAAGCCATAGCAATAGCAAGAAGTCTGAAAGCTATGGGGGATTCCCCGGAAAAAATAGAGCGTGTTACCGGCTTATCCCCGGACGAAATCGCAAAGTTGTAAGAAATCCGAGGGGGAGTAATCTGGTCCTGTAACCTCATGTTTGTTTTCACCCGCACCGCTTTAGTCCGCGCTAAAATTTCTTTACGAGTAAAAAACCGGCAAAATCCTAAGTCCTGTGTTATGACACGTTCCGGTGGCCGTTAGTTCTTCCGGCCCTGCCGCATCAGGGACGCCGCCAGTTCCCGGCTGTCAGCGGCGATAATCGCTTCGCGGATATTCTCGTCCTTAAGGACGCCGCCTGCCGCGGCGAGGAACTGTATGTGGGGACCGGTGGTTTTCCGGGGAGAGACAACCATAATGAAAAGCCGGGATTTTTCACCGTCCAGGGATTCAAAATCGACCCCCGCTTTTTTTACGCCTACCGCCACCGCGATGTCCTTGACCCCGTCGGTCTTCGCGTGGGGCAGGGCGATGCCGTGCTGCATACCGGTGCTCATGTTTTTTTCCCGCTGCAATACATCCGCCAGAACCTGATCCCGGTCTTCCAGCTTTTTCCGGCCGGCCAGGATGTCCACAAGTTCCACGATTATCTCGTCCTTGGTTCCGCCTTTAAGGTCCAGACAAACGCAGTCCGGCCTGACCAGGGAAAGGATCCCCTCGTCCCTGCGGCCGCCTATGCCGGCAAGCTCCTTCTTCATGGCCTCGGGGTCGGCGGAATCCTTGAGCTTTTGGATGGATTCGTTCAGGGCAAGGATGACCTCGTATACTGCGGTTTTGACAAAGGGCATGTCGTCCTTAGCGGTGACGATGGTTACCCTGGATTCCTCCTCGGTAATCGAGAGGGCTATATCGTCCTTCCGGGCCTGGGAAAGACCCTCGTCTATGTTCATCATCTGGACGTAAAAACCTTCGGCCTTGAGGTCTTTGAGCAGAGTGTCCACCACCAGGTCCGCGATTTCATCCGAGTTGAATTCCCATACCGCGGTGGCGGTGTCATCGCCCTTTACGGGCTTCCTGGTTCCGGCGCCGGGTGTTCTCAGGAAGGCGTTGAGAAGGGGGGGAGATGCCAGGGTGGTGATGAGGGTCATGAGAATGATAACCCCGAAGAGCTGATTGTCCAGGATGCCCGACGCGATGCCTATACCGGCGATGATCAGGGCTACCTCGCCGCGGGGCACCATTCCGGCGCCTATGCGCAGGGCGCCCTTGCCGTTAAAGCCCAGGAGCAGAGCCGGACCGCCGCAGCCTACGATCTTGGCCGCTATGGCCGTGAAGGTGTAGACGGCGCCGAAGATCAGAACCCGCGGCGAGATGATTTCCCTAACGTTTACCATCATTCCCATGACCGCGAAGAAGACGGGGACGAAAAATTCGTAGAGCCCGTGGATGCGTTCCTGGATCACCGCGGCAATGTCGGTTTTGGAGAGGGAGAGGCCGGCTATGTAAGCTCCGATGATCATGGCCAGACCCTGTTTCTCGAAAACGCCCGCCAGAAGGAGGGCTATGCCCAGGGCCAGAACGGAAAAGTCGAAGGAATGTTTGAAGAGTTTGAGGAAGGCGGCGATATGTTTGGAAAAGATAAGGCCCAGGGCGGTAAAACCGAGCCAGATGCCAAAGGCTTTCCCGGCTATGGTCAGGATGCCGGCTGCGGTCAGGGTTCCCTGACCGCCGGAAAGGAGGGCAACGATCCCCAACACCACCGCCAGGGCGATGATGCCCAAAACATCGTCAAAGACCGCCGCCGCCAGGATGGTGACCCCTTCGGGCGAGTCCATCTTCTTCTGATCCGAAAGGATGCGGGCGGTGATGCCGACGGATGTGGCGGTGGAGAGGACGCCCAGGAACAGGCACCTGGGGTCCATGAAGGGGACGCGGAGGAGGACCACCCCGGTCAGGGCGCCCAGGCCAAACGAAAAGATCACGCCGCCTATGCCTATGACCCCGCCGGCCACGGAATACCGGAGGAAAAGGCCCAAATCCGTTTCGAGCCCCGAAGCAAAGAGCAGGATTATCGAAGCCACCGTCGCAAACGCGTAGAGTTCCGGGCTTACCGCGATACCGGAGGCTTCGCCCAGGGGAAAAAGTCCGTGGGGAAAGCCCGGCAGGGGGATGCCCCCCAGTGCGTAGGGGCCTATGACGACCCCCGCTAAAAGTTCCCCCAATACCGGGGGAATGCCTATCCGTTTAACCAGCCGTCCACAGATCCGGACCGCGAAGATAATAATCCCTAATTGAAGGACCAACTCCGACATGAGTTCAGTGACATTCATAACGCTTTACTCCAAATACACGCAAAACAGAAGAGGCATATTGAAAAACGCAGCCTGCGTTTGAAGATAGTACAAAGAGGGAATTTATACAACCAATGGATTGATTCGTGTCGCCGTTCAGTAGAAATGTCCCCTTTTCGTAGAATGAGCCTGGAGGAAAAATGGCGAATAGACTACCGAAGGGGAGCGGACGGCTCCGTGGCAAAATCATGGAAATGGTGAAACGAGGACAAAAGACATTGAAGGC
>JAISRW010000126.1 GCA_031273405.1 Treponema sp. | reverse complement strand
CCGGCCAGGTAGCCCTTCCGGGGGTCCAGGTTAAACCTGAGACAGAGATCCCTGGCCAGGAGGGCGGTATTCCGGGAATGGAGAAACCTGGGGGGGCTTAACATCTTCCGGGCCGCCTTTTCCACGTCCAGGATGGTTTCAAGCTCAATCTTCTCCCCCGAAGCCTCAAGCTTCCCGATCCTGTCCTCCTCAAGCCCGTAGAGCCCCCGGCTTTCGATAATATCCCGGACCCCCGAGGGAACCATGAAACGCCAGTTCCCCCCCTGGAGGATCATCTCCCGCACCAGCCGGGAAGAAACGTTCATCACCTCGTTATCAAGCCCCGTATAAGGGAAGGGGAAGCTCGGGGCCGGGCCGCCCAGGAAGCGCCGGGCTATGATGATGTCGGCCTGCTCCGCGATTGCCCCGGCGCTGCGCCAGCGATGAAAGGCACCGGCCAGATCGTCCCCCAGAATAAGGGCCGGCCTGCCTTGGGGACGGTAGCGTTTGCCTATGTCGGCGATGGTGTCGATGGTATAGGAAACCCCTTCCCGCCTGATCTCGCAGTCGTCGATGGTAAGCCGGGGGTCTCCGGCTATGGAAGCGGCCAGCATATCCAGCCTGTCTTTGGGAGAAGCCGTCTCCTCGCCGAGCTTGAAGGGAGACTGAAAGGCGGGAACAAGGATGATCCTGTGGTATCCCAGGCGGGTCAGCACCGTATCGGCCAGATAAAGGTGCCCGATGTGGACGGGATTGAAACTGCCCCCCAGGATCGCGTACTTCACGCCTCCCCGTCCTCCCCTTCGGCCGCAAGGCGGCTGAAAAGCCGGCCCAATTCCGGGATGCCGTCGCCTGAAAACACGGAAATCCCCAGAACCGTCTCTCCGGGATACTTCTTTTTGAGTGTCTCGAGCCGCTCCGCCGCCCCTTCCCGGTCTGTTTTGCTGCCCAGGATGATACGCCTTTTGGCGACGAGATCCGGGGAAAAAGCTTCCAGTTCCCCGCACAGTACGTCGAAGGCGGTTTCGCAGTTTTCTTCGCCCAAATCGATGAGAAAGGCTAGGGCGGCGGTACGGGAAATATGCTTGAGGAAGCGAATCCCAAGGCCCAGGCCTTCGGAAGCCCCCTCGATGAGGCCCGGAATGTCCGCGATAATGATGTCCCTGTCGTCCAGGGAGAGAACCCCCAGATTGGGGATCTTTGTGGTAAAGGGATAGGGGGCTATGCGGGGGCGGGCGTTGGTAAACCGTTCCAGGAGGGAAGACTTTCCCGCGTTGGGGAAACCCACGAGGCCTATATCGGCCATCACCTGGAGTTCCACCCGGAGCTGCCGCTTTTCGCCGCTTTTGCCCGGCAGGGCTTTGCGGGGGGCCTGGTTGACCGAAGACTTAAAGCGGATGTTCCCCCAGCCCCCGTTTCCCCCTTTAAGAAAGACGAATTCTTCCCTGTCCCGGCCAAAATCCCGGATAAGTTCTCCGGTATCGGCGTCTTTTATCACCGACCCCGGAGGCAGGGGGATGATCACATCCTCCCCGTTGCGGCCGTAACGGCCCCGGCCTTCGCCGTCCCTGCCGTTTTCGGCTTTAAAGGAGTGCTTGTATCTGAGATGGACTAAGGTACGCAGATTGCGGCGGATTTGGAAAACCACATCCCCTCCCCGGCCTCCGTCGCCGCCTGAGGGCCCTCCCCTGGGGACATACTTTTCCCGGCGGAAGGCCGCGCAACCGTTTCCGCCGTTTCCTGAGGAGACTTCAATAAAAGCTTCGTCGGCAAATTTTTCCACTCACCCTAAGATTAGCTGCTCGCGGGGTTAACGACGGCCAGCTTCCGGCCCCGGCGCTGGGTATAGGACACAATCCCGTCCACCAGGGCGAAAAGCGTATAATCACCGCCGCAGCCCACATTGGCGCCGGGGTGAATCTTCGTCCCCCGCTGCCGCACAAGAATGGAGCCGGCCCGTACAATACCGCCTCCCGATACTTTTATTCCCAAATACTGGGGATTTGAATCCCTTCCGTTTTTCGCGCCGCTGCCGCCCCGTTTACGAGCCATGCTAATTCCTCCGCACAATTGTTACCCGGCAAAATTCGGGAAATTCCTCGGAAACCGAGAGAAGCCCTTCGCTGAGAAAGGCCCCCACGGCGGCCAGGAATTCCCCGCTTTCCGCCGTACCCTCGGCTTCCAGCCAGAATTCGCCTCTTTCCGGAGCGCCGCTCCGGACCGTTATGCCTTCCCTGCCGGAAAGGACCCTTAAAGCCGTCCTCACCAGGACCGAAACGGCGGCGCAGACTATGTCCCACCCGCGCTTTCCCGCCCCGGCGTGTCCAAGAACCCTGCAGGACTTTAGAAGCCCGCCGTTTTCAAGGACCAGATCCGCTTTGATCATGGGCTATGCCCCGGATGCTTCCTCCGGAAGCACAATATCCTGAACCTTAATGACCGAATATTCCTGCCGGTGCCCGTTCTTGCGCCGGTAGTCTTTTTTGGGTTTATACTTAAAAACGATGATCTTGGGGCCCTTTTCGTGGGCTTCCACCACCGCCGACACCCTGGCGCCCTGGACATAGGGAGATCCCACCTTGACCGTATCCCCCGAAACAAGGAGCACCGAGTCAATATCCACCGCGGAGCCCGACTCCACATCGATTTTGTCCACCTTAAGGACCGCCCCTTTCTCGGCTTTATACTGCTTGCCTTTAAATTCGATGATTGCGTACATATAACATCCTTCCAAACACAACTATAAAAAATTTATACCCCAAAAGGGGGATTAAGTCAAGAGCCCGTGATGCCTTGTGTCCCTGATGCCTTGCTTTTTCCCGCTCTTTAGGCGTATTATGGGGTACAAATTGAGCAGAATCTAAATTCGAGGGTTCCCATGATAGTTGTTCTTTCCAAAGGCGTCTCATTCCATGATAAGGAAATGGTCCGGGTTTATCTGCGGGACAGGGGTTTTAGCGTCAGGGATCAAAAACTCGGCGGCGACGAGGTGGTCGGCGCTTCGGGCAAAGGGGCGGCGGATATACGGGAGCTTGCCCTGCTGCCGGGAGTGGAACGGGTGGCGGCCACCTCCAAACCCTACGAACTGGCTTCCCGGGAGAGCAAGGCCGAAGACACCATCGTTTCGGTGGGGGCCTCCTCCCTTGGGGGGGTCAAGATTGGCGGCTCCCGCATTACCGTCATTGCCGGCCCCTGCGCGGTGGAAAGTAAGGCTCAGATCATGGAAACCGCCGCCATGGTCAGGGAATCGGGGGCGGTTATCCTCCGGGGAGGGGCTTACAAGCCCCGGACCAGCCCCTACGCCTTCCAGGGCCTGGGCATGGAGGGCCTGGAATACATGAAGGCCGCCAGCGAGGCCAACGGAATGCCCATCGTCACCGAGGTGGTCTCCCCGGAACTGGCGGTTCAGATGAAGGATCTTACCGACATGTTCCAGATCGGCGCCAGAAACATGCAGAACTT
>JAISRW010000004.1 GCA_031273405.1 Treponema sp. | reverse complement strand
ACTAACCGGGTTTTGGGAAAGCCCCAGCGTTTAGGTTAATCAAGGTTGTAGGCTGTTTCGGCATTGGTTCTGAAAACCCCTTCCAGTTCCGAATCGGAAAAGATCCCCGATTCCTCCAGGTAGCGCGTCTGCCGCTCATAGCGTTCCCGGGTAAGGGTAAAGGGCGCGTCGCTCCCCCAGATGAGTCTGCCGGCGCCCAGGATCTCCTTTGCCAGGCCGATAAAGCCGAGGCCCGTGGGGTAGGGGTATGCCTCGGGCCAGGCGTTCCAGGGGACGGCGGCCAGATCGAACCAAATATTGGGAAGGGCAAGGGCTTTCAGGGCGCCGGTAAAGACCGCTTCGTCCCCGGCCCGGGGCGCTAGAAGATGGCACAGGATTATCCGCGTGTCCGGGTATTGCTTCGCCGCCGCCGCGGCCGCTTCGATCTGGAAGCTCCCCATGCCGGGGCTGCCGATGTCCAGCACCAGGGCGGCGCCGGCTTTGCTGACGGCGGGGTAGAGGGCGGAGATAGGGTGGCCGTCCAGGGGAAAAACGCTGTGATAGCCCATGAGACCGCCGCCGGAGCTTACTTCAAATTTGACCACCTTGATTTTCCTTTCCAGGAGGAAGCGATCCAGCAGGGCTTCGGCGTTGGCGCAGAAAGGGTCCACCGTCGCCGAAGGGATGAGCCGGCCGGGATAGCGCCGGGAGGCTTCCCAGGTATAATCGTTCTGGAACCCGTAAAGGCTGCCCTGGAGGAGCACCGCCTTTTCCACGCCGTTTTTGTCCAGCAGGGAAATCAGGGCGTCGTATGAAAAAGAGCGGTCTCCCAGTTCCGGCGGTATGAGGAGCAATTCCTCGCCGTCCGCCCAGCGGGCTTTGCCGCCGCCGCAGCCCCGCAGTTCTCCTCGGCCGCCAAAACCGGCTATGGTGTCAATGACATGGACGTGAGCGTCAATTTTCAGCATAGTTCCTCCCTGTTTCCGTCTTAACCCCTCCTCCCCTAAAGGAGAATTTGCGGATAAGCCCGGAATTTTTGTATCGTCCGTAGCAGTCCAGGGCTACGGCAAGAATAATCACCGTACCTTTGACGGCGCTGTGATAAATCGACGGCACTCCCATGAGCCTGAGGCCGTTGTTGATGATGCCCATGAGGAGGGCGCCGAAGAGGGCCCCCTGAATGGAACCTTCCCCTCCCATCAGGCTGGTGCCGCCCATGACGATGGCGGCCAGGACATCGTTCTCATAACCTTGGGCCGCCTTGGCTATGGCCTGGGTGTTCCAGCTTGCCAGCACAATCCCGGCCAAAGCGGCGGTAAAGCCGGAAATGGCGTAGGCGATAATCGTTGTCTTCCGGGAGGATATGCCGGAAAGATCCGCCGCCGTTTTGTTCCCCCCGACGGCGTATATGTTCCGCCCGAATCTTGTGTGGTTCAGCAGGAAGTAGCTCGCCAGGCCGCAGACCGCCAGGATATAAATGGGGAAGGATACGCCGAAGAGCCGGCCGCCGCCGATAAAGGCAAAACTCGCGGGCCGCAGAATGTTGACAACCTTGTTCCCGGTGAGAAGCTGGGCTATCCCGTAGACTATGTTCTGGCTTGCCAGGGTGATAAGGAAGGGCGGCACATTAAAGCTCGAAACCACGATGCCGTGAAACACCCCGATCCCTATGCCGCTCAGGAGCCCGGCCGCCAGCCCCAGGACAACCCCCTGGGCGGTAAACCCGGACTCCACGATGATCACCACCGTGGCGGCGCTGGCCATGGCGGCGGTGGCCCCCACGGCCAAATCGATGCCGCCGATAAGGATGGTATAGATGGTTCCGCAGACCATGACCCCGTAAATAGCGATGGCCAGAAAGATACTCTTAAAGTTGCCCACCGTGAGGAATACCCCCGGCTGAAGTATCGTAAGCAGGATGATAAGCCCCAGCAGGATAAGCGCTTTCTGGAAACGCTGAACCAGGGATTTTATCTTATTCAAGTCCATTTTGACTCCCCTCCGCTCTTCCGCTATTACCAAGGCTTTCGCCGCCGGTAATACCCGAGGCGGCTTTCAGGATATCCTCCTGGGTAACCATACCTTCGTTAAACTCCCTAAAAATCCGCCCCTTGCGGAACACCAGTATCCGGGTTGAAACCCGCAGCAGTTCCTGGAGGTCCGAGGATACCACGATGATAACCACCCCCTGGGCCGCCAGTTCGTCCAGGAGCCGGTAGATTTCGTCCTTGGCGCCCACGTCAATGCCGGCGGTTGCCTCGTCCACCAGCAGCACCTTGAGGTCCCTCATGAGCCACTTGCCGAGAACCACCTTCTGCTGGTTTCCCCCGCTCAAGTTCCCCACCTGGAGAAGAGGATTGGACGGGCGTATGTCAAGCTTTTTCACCGCCTCCCGGCCTATCTTTTTTTCGTTTCCTATACTCACTACGCCGAATCTTGTAAGCCTGTCGTAACTGGCGGCCGCCACGTTCCTCTCCACCGAAAGGAGGGGTACAAAGCCCTGGGTCCGCCGGTCTTCGGGGATAAGGCCGAACCCCCGCCTGATGACCGAAAGGGGGGCGCCCCTGAGAGGCTTGCCTTCAAAGAAGATCTCCCCCGATTCGTAGGGGTCGGCGCCGAAGATGCAACGCAGCACCTCGGTGCGGCCGGAACCAACAAGGCCGCCTATGCCCAGGATCTCCCCCTTGTGTACGGAGAAACTGATGCCGCTGAATACACCTCGGCGGCTTAAGCCCCGGACTTCCAGGACCTTTTCGGTCCCGGGCTTTTTAAGATTGCGGGATGCCGAAGCCTGGTTGAGCTCCTTCCCTATCATCATGCGGATCACGTCTTCCGGGCGGATTTCGTTTCTTTTCAGCACTCCCACTTTCTGCCCGTCCCTCAATATGGTCAGCCGGTCCGAGAGGCGGAAGACTTCCTCCAGGCGGTGGGATATATAGAGGACGCTCACCCCCCTGGTTCTGAGCTGTTCGATGATACTAAAGAGAAGTTCCGCTTCCCTGGCGCTCAGGGATGCGGTTGGTTCGTCCATGATGATCAGGGAAGCGTCCTCGCTGAGGGCTTTGAGGATCTCCACGGTCTGGCGCTGGGCTATGCTCAGGGTTTCCACCACCACGTCGGCTTTCAGTTTGAAATCATAACGCTCGATAAGCGCCTGCACTTCCAGGTACATTTCCCGGCGGCGGAGGAGGCCGAATTTTCCCGGTTCCTTTCCCAGCATCACGTTCTGCGCCACCGTCAGGGTGGGTATGAGGCTCAGTTCCTGATAGATAACGGCGATGCCGCAGGCCGACGCGTCGTGGCGGGAGTCAATGGAAACTTCCTTTCCGTTGAAAAGAATCCGTCCCCCGTCTTTGGGATAAATGCCGGTGAGGATCTTTATCAGCGTCGATTTACCCGCGCCGTTCTCGCCCATCAGTGCGTGGACCTCGCCCCTGGCTACGTCAAGGTCGACGCTTTTCAGCACCTTTACTCCGCTGAAACTTTTTTCGATTCCCTGCATCAAAAGGAGGTTTGCTTTTTCGTCCAAGCCCTCAGCCCTCCTTTACGCTTTTGACGGCTTCCGCCGTCCGCGGGCCGCTTGCTGAACGCAGGGCCCGTTTGTGCATATAACGGTTGTATAGTGAATCGAAAATCACCATGAGGACGATGACCAGCCCCTTGATGATGAGCTGGGCGGCGGTGGGCAGGTTGTATTTGTAGATACCGTTGATGAGGGCCGTCATAAAAACGGCGCCTATCACGGTCCCCACGGCGTCGCCCCGGCCTCCTGAGAAGGCGCAGCCACCCATGACCACCGCGGCGATCACGTCGAACTCCAACCCCATGCCGGTGTCGGGAACCACGCTCCCGATCCTTGCCATGAGGAAAAGGGCCGCCAGCCCGCAGAGCAGGCCGGCTATGCCGAAGACGCTGAGCTTTATCTTGACAGGAGAGATACCCGACAGCTCCGCCGACCGGCGGTTCGCGCCGACAGCGTAGGTATAGGTTCCCAGCCTGGTTCCTTTCAAAACGAATTGGCCCATAGCGGCAATGACAAAGAACGCTATGGTAGCAATATAAACCCCGTTGATGCTGCCCCCCAGGATCAGGATGCCCGGATTGGTTATGCGCTGGTTGATGATCATGCCGAAATCGTTGCGTATAGCCAGCATATACGTAAGGCCCCGGAACAAAAACTGGGTCGACAGGGTGGCGATAAAATCCGGGAGACGGAAAAAACTAACCAGGGCGCCGTTCAAGAGGCCGCAAAGAGTCCCCGCCGCAAGGGCTGTAAGGATGACAAGCTCCGCGGGCAGTTTGAGATAATACAGGAGATTCATGCAGAGCATTGAAACAAATCCAACCATCCCTCCCGCCGAAAGGTCGATGCCCGCGGTGATTATCACCATG
>JAISRW010000275.1 GCA_031273405.1 Treponema sp. | reverse complement strand
GTTTTGCCCGAATTTCCACGCAAAAATGTCGTTTTTCGCGTCATTCCATTCTACGACATCAATGAATGCCATGATACCTCTAATGGTGAAGATATTCTATGCCTTGTTTATGGGGCTGTCAATCACGGTAGGCCGGTAAATATACTGTAAACGCAGGGGTCACCCTTGCGTTATGAGTTTTTCCAGTCGGCAGGTTTTGATCGATGTAATTCATAAATGTCAGTGTGGTCAGTGGTTAAATTCCGAATTTCCGGCATTACGCACGGACTTACCGCAGTTTCTTCCGCAGCTTCCGCCGGCTCTTTCGGGCTTTTCCCTTTTCATCCGCATCAATCTCCGCGGTTTCAGGATACACCCGTACCGGCTCACGGTCAGACAGCCGGGAGGCGATGGCCGCCCACATCAGCCCCAGGACTATCATCCCGAAGGAGAGGATCTGGCCGGTGGAAAAGCAGAGCGGCGGGTGGCTCAGGGCCGGAGGCAAAACGGCCTCGACCAGTTGAAGGGGGTAACCAAGATCGGCGTCAGGCTCCCGGAAATATTCCAGCATGAAACGGAAGAAACCGTAACCGGAAAGATAGAGGGTAACAAGAAAGCCTTTAAAGGGTTTGCGGTTCCTCCAAAACCATATAATCGCCCAGAGGATCACTCCCTCAAAAAGGGCCTCGTAAAGCTGGGAAGGGTGGCGGGGAAAATTCAGGATTCCCTTGGCGTCGGGAACCGCCGTGAGACCCAGCCTTTCGGCCCCCTCCCGGATGAGGGTATAATTTTTTTCGTGCGGATAGATCCCGCCGTGGGGAAAAACCATGCCCAGGGGCCCCGCGGTGATCCGGCCGAAGAGCTCGCCGTTGATGAAATTCCCCAGCCTGCCCGCGGTATAGCCAAGGGGTATGCTCGCGGCGAACATGTCTCCGATCTCCCGGCAGTCGAATTTCTTTCTCCGTGAATAAAGGATTATCGCCAGCATTCCCCCGATCACCCCGCCGTGATAGCTCATCCCCTGGAAGCCCGTAAACTTCCCGTCCCGAAAGGGCCAGAAAACAAGCCAGGGCGCTTTGCGGTAGGTGTCGCCGGGTTCGTATACCAGGGTGGAAAAAACCCGGGCCCCCAGGAGGAGGGCAAGGATGCCCCAGAAGAAAAGCCCCGAAAGCTCGTCTTCGGTCATGGGGAAGCGCCGCTCCCGCACTTGCCTGCGGTACAGGAAAAAAGCCGCGCCGAACGCCACGATATACATGAGCCCGTACCAGCGGAAGGGGAGCCCCGGAATTATCTCAGGCTTGAGCCATGAAGGAAAGTCAACCGCGAGAAGCATGGGACTATAATAGACAAACCGGGAAATTATCGCAAGGTCCTATCCCAGGTTTCTTTCTTTAATGCACCCCGATTCCCGGTCAAAGTAAAACACCACCCTCGACCGGGTCTGGCGGACCTCGTAATACCTGTCGTGGCTTTCGATGACTACTCCGGGATGAATGGTGCCCCGGATGCGGATTTCCGAATCGTGGTGCTCTTCGAATTTTTCCCGCAGGGTAAAAACTTTGAGGTTGAGCTGTTCCAACTGCTTCATGCGTTTTATTTTTTCGTTTCGCGCCGTTTCCATGGCCGAAGGGACTTTTAAGACCGCCTTGATCTGCATGTCTATTTTGGCTATCTCTCCTTTGACCTTGAAGATTTCTTCCTCCGCGGCGGCAATCTGATCTTTGATAAGATAATCCTGGCCAAAGGATATTTCGGTACGCACCACCTTTTCGGAACCTATGTCGGCGGCGTCTATGCCGCGCCGGGCCTGGCACACCCCGCCCAGGAGTTTGCCGTTGTCGGCGGTGATGGAAAGCCTCCCGTTGGTTTTGATGCGGCTTGCGATGGAGCCGTTTTTCAGCTTAATGTCATCCACCGCCATGAGGGTAGCCTTCTCCGAGAAAGCCGCCTCGATGGTTGCCCTGGCCCGGACCACTCCCTTGCCGCCGCCTTTGATTCCCTGGGCTATAACCGCCTTGCCGCCGGCGGAAATGAGGGCGGCTTCGGCGGCGCCGCCTATCAGCACATGGAGTCCTCCGATGATCACAAAGCCCGGAGATACCTTGCCGCTTATCCTGACTTCTCCCGAAAAATTAATGTTTCCCGTGGCAGGGCCTACATCCCCTTCTATTTCTTTTATGGAACTGATGACAAGCTTTTTTCCGTCAAACGAAAGCTCCCCCGGCCGGACCGCCGCGAGGCGCTTCCCCTTTTCAAAGGCAATTTCCTGTATGGCGTCGTCATGCTCAAGGTTGAAGGCAAAGCCCTGGTCGGCGGAGATCTCGTTCCCCTTGATGTCGAAGCCCGGCCTGCCGTCCGCTTCTTCCCCGGACAACTGGGCGATAACCGTGCCGGCCTTAACCTGCACCGTATGACCCGGACCGGCTCCGTTCCCGTCTTCGCCTTCAAGCTGAGGGGGGCTGACCGGCACGAGCCACTTGATCGAAACCCCGCCCCTGGCGACCGGAGGCTTTCCCCGGGCCATCACGATTCCTTTGCAGCTTCCTTTCGTCCAGGCAAGGACGCAGGCTTTTTTTATCGCCTCCTGATCGATGCCTTTTTTTACCCCCAGAGCGCTTAAAGTCTTTAGGAGATTTTCCACGCTCAGGGGAACCCCCGCTCCGACCTCGCGGACAAGATCCCCCCGGGCTTCCATGGCGTCTTCGGAAATACTGACGGTGACTTTCGCGTCCTGGTATTCCGCCAGATCCGCCCTGAATTTTCTTTCTTCAGCCTTAATGAGGAGGAGGCCGCTCCGGGCAGCGGTTATGTGCGTCCCGTGCTGCTCCAGCCCGCGGAAAAGCTTGAGGTCAGGATCGTTTCCCGGAAGTCCGGAAATCACATTGCCGAAAACATCCTTTCCCTCCTCCCCTTCGGAAGACGTGATGACCTGTGCTATGGCGGTGCCTTTTTCCACAAAGGCAAAGCCTGTGGCTTCTTCGGGGGCGAGGCCCTCTTCCTGGCGGAACCGGTCCCAGCCGGCCTTGAGTCTGGCCAGGATGGGTTTGTATTCTTCCTCAGAAAGCAGGTCTACCGAGAGACGGATCTCCTTGTCTTTGCCCCTGGTGGAGGGAACGCCTTCCGCAAGGACATAGCCTCTGAGTTCCACATCCTTTCCGGACATAAAGGCCTGAATCGCGGCCCTAAGCTTTTCCGCGTCAAAGCCCCGGACCCCGGAATCTTTGACGGCCTGGCTTATGGCCTTCATCTCCAGGGGCAGGTGTCCGGCGGTTCCCTTCCGCAGATGGAGAAGGGCCTGCGTTTTTTCGGAGTTGATCTCCACCAGGGCGGCGGCCTCTTTTGACTCAAAGAGGGAGAAGGCTTCCACAGGGACGCCGGATTTAATCGAGTCTTTTATGGCCTTGTCGAGAACCTCGGCGCTGATGAGGCTCCCTTCCACCGCGCCATTGTCTTTCGCGGCGGAGAGGATTTTTTCCCCTTCCGGCGCCTCAAACCGCTTGTCCCCCGGGTTGAACCGGAAGAACAAGGTCACCCCGTCGGAGCCGGTGTAGATTTCCCACGAAGGCTTTGCCAGGGGAACTATATCGGCCCAGTTTTCGCCTATCCGTACAAAGCCTGAAACCTGGGCGACAAGATCGCCCTTGTCCCGGGCAATGCCGTCTCCCAGGAGGAAGCCCCCTTCGGGCAGGACCTTCGGCTGCAGGGGCCGGCCGTAAACGCTCTTCCCTGGTTTTCCCGGCTTCTGGGGCGTCATAGTACCCAGCTTTTTCCCCTGGCCGGCGTATTTTATTTCGCAGATGCCGGTGTCTACCGCCGCCGCCTGGCGGGTTTCTTTCTTGTCCCAGCTGACTACCGTTTCTTCTTTGGCGGGCATAAAGGGCAGGGCGCCGGGCTTTTTTACTTTTTTTTCTATCTTGATTTTTTCGACTTTAACGCGGAAGAGCCTCGGGGGGCCGGCTGTGGACAAGGTTTCTTCCTGGAAGGAGGCCATCTCGTCAGGAACCGGCAGGGCTTCCCAGGCCACCGTTTCCGGGACCGACTCCTCCAGGGGGGTTCCCTGGCAGATGACCATCTCCATGGGGTCCGGGGTCTTGGCCTTGGCAGCCTTTTGCAGGAAGGGTTCCAAAACCTTGGGGCTAAGAGGGGGAGAAAGGTTGTTCTCCCCGATCAGCTTGTTAACCGCATCGACATCCCAGCCTAAACCTTTGGGATCCGGAGTAAAGACGAGTTTTGCTTCGGTTTCCTGAGTATTGACGGTTATCAAAACGTTTCCGTTTGCGATTATGTTAGTCATTATCTCTCTAAAACTTATATCCTTTGGCTATGGCCTGGGAAAGCTTTAATTTTAAAAAATTGTTTTCTTTACGTATTTTCGTAAGTTCTATCTGCTGGGATTTTACAGTTTCCACAAGATCCCCCTGGGACAGAGCCCCGGAATGGAGCAGCTCTTCCACATAGTCCATCTTGTTTTCAAAATCCACCACCGCTTCCGCCTCCGCTTCCTGAAAGCTTTCTTCGATGTCCCTGGCCTCCAGCGAAAAATTGTCCTCCCCGGAGGAAAGGATCTTGTCGGCAATCCGGTAGATGGCCTGGGAGATTAGGGACCGGGGCTTGTAAAGCAGCACCGGCAGACGGGCAGAAAGGGCCGTGTCCTGGATTCCGTCCCGGTACACCACCCCCAGGTGTTCGATCTTGAGATCCAGATATTCCTCGCAGGAACGGCGGATCTTCATGGCCACATCGGCGTCTTTCGGGTCTTCGATCATATTCATGATGAGCCGGGGGTGGAAGCTGGAGATACGGGACATAAACTTGCCGTGGGACAGGGGATCTATTTTTTTTATCTCCGGCAGCATTTGGGGGATATAGAGTTTTTTGGGGCCCGCGGAACCGTCTTTTCTGGCCTGTTCCAGATAGGCCCTTGCCCGGGTCCCCTTGGCGAAAACCGTAAACATGAGCCTGAAAACCGTGTTTTTCAGGAACACATAGGCGTTAAGCACCGCGGTCACCGCGGGAGCCGTCACCACTATCCCCTGGCCCGAGAGAAGGAAAAAATCCAGGATAGACTGGTGGGTCCCGGCGCCCAAATCCAGAAGGAGGATATCGGTTTCTTCCCTGAGGGCCAGGAAGTGTTTTACCAGGGCCTTTAGCTGGAATACCTTGAGGTTGGCGGTGCCGGGGATCTCCGTATCGCCGGGAATAAACCTGAGGCCCCGGATATCGGTGTCGGCGATAACATCGTTAAAGTCCGATTTGGTATCGTTGAGCCAGAGGCCGATCCCGTTCCTGGGGGACCGGTGGCCCAGGACCAGGTGCAGGTTGGAAGCCCCCAGATCCAGGTCCGCAAGCACCACCCTCTGCCCGGCCTGGGCAAAGGCCACCCCCAGGTTCGCCGCAAAGAGGGATTTGCCCACCCCGCCTTTTCCGCTTGCCACCGGAATAATCCGCATAATAATCCTCCGTTATTCTGTCTCCGGGCTCTTTATTTTTCTGGCCAGGGCCCAACTCCCAAAGATAGATAAAATGTCAAACAGAATCAGAACGAAGCTGCCGCCGAAAAGGACAAACACTTCCGCCAAATTCGCCATCCTCAAATTCTCCAGCCCCGCCGTGCGCAGGGAGAAAAACCCCCAACCGTAAAAGACCGCCGCCGCGATAATCTTGCCCGCCCTATAGAGGGGCAGATAATTCCGATAATCTCCGGGCTTTAGGCATATAAAAAGCGCCATCAAGGGAAAAAGCGCGTTGGGGCTCACATATACCAGATACGGGAAGAAACCGCCTTTTACCGCTCCTTCCATGGGCGAAAAAACCGCAAAAAAGACCGCCAGAACCAGAAGCCTGAACAACTCATAGAAAAAGAGAACCGCTCGAAGGGGCCGATAAACGTTCATATACTGAAAATTTACGTTGATGTGGGGATATAATCAAGCCCTCAAGCAGACCGACGCGGAGTTATCGCCTCCC
>JAISRW010000202.1 GCA_031273405.1 Treponema sp. | reverse complement strand
ATGTCCATCTGCCTGGATATGGGACACCATTCATTCAGGTATTTCTTTACCGAACGGTCCGGCGTGTCATTATCGACTATATAGAGGTCATTGCGGGCCATTGAATACACTCCTGGTATGGTCCCTCTTGGCGGACTCGGGCATATTACGCTCCCATATTAAGGTCATATTTTAGTAGAATAACATGGTACAATCAGAAAGAAAAGATAGGGGATAGCCCAACTATGCTTTATTAGGCCCCTGTTTTAAAATACCCGCATGCTGTACAATAAGGCATGCCTCAGTTTGATGTTTCCAAAGAATGGATAATACTCGTGCCGCCGGATATACAGTCCGTGAAAAAGGCGGCTGCGGATTTGGCCCGCTGCATCGGCCTTCTCCGCGGACGGGCCGGGCTTTCGGCAAAGCCGCCGACTCTGGAGGACGCCTCCGGCCCGGCGCCTCCCGACCCGGCGCCCATCGTTGTGCTCAACAGCGAAAACGGCGGCAGGGAACGGAACGGCTTTACCTGGCGGACCGGCGCCGAGCGGGTTGAGATCTACGGCGAATCGGACCGGGGGCTCTGCGGGGGAATCTACGACTTTTTGTCGAAGATCGGGATGCGCTGGCCGGCGCCGGGCCGGGAGGAGCTGCCCTCCCCCATGGCGGACAGAAACGGCGGATACGCCCTGGCCGCGTCGGGCGCCTATAAGCCGTCGGGGTACGGCGGCGAGGGGCCGGCGCCCTGGCGCCGTTTTGTTCCCGGCGAAAAGAGCCGGGCCTTTTCCCCCAGGAACCGGGAGGCCCTGGTTCAATGGGCGGCCCGGAACGGATACGACGCCCTCTGCGTTTCCCTGAGGGATATAGTCTCAAGCCGGTTCCGCCGGGGATGGGGGGATCTGCAAAAACTTGCGGAGGAATATGCCCTCGCTCTTGAAGCGGGCGGCTGGGAGCTGTCCCTCCTGGTCCCCCGCCGTTTGTTCTTCTTCCACCGGGATATTTTCCGCATGGAAGGCGGCGGGCGGAAACGGCGGTACAACTTCTGCCCGACCAACCCCGACACTATAGGCGTTATCAGGTCCGAAGGGGAAAAATATTTCCGTGCCGCCGAAGGAATTTCGGTTTTTCACCTTTGGCCGGACAAGGGCGGGGAAGCGGCGTGGTGCTCCTGTCCCACATGCCGGGCCTTTACGCCGGCGGAACAGAACCGTATCGCCGTTAATGCCGCCGCCGATGCGCTGGCTTCCGTCAACCCCGGGGCGTTCATTTCCTACCGGGAAAATCCCGGCGAAGGGGGCAATATCCCCATGAGGCCCAATCTTTTCAGGATGGAAAATTTCCCCGAAGAAGCTGATACGGCGGATTAAGCGCCGCTCACGCTATCACAGTCAGCCCTTCCCTGGCCATCATAATCTCCATACCGGGAGTGTTTTTTGCCCTGTAATGATCTTCGAGCCGGGTAAGATCTTTGTCGGTCCGGTTGGGATCATGATGAAAAAAGACAAGTTTTTTAACTCCCGCTTTTTCGGCGGCGCCGGTACAGTATTCAAAATTGGAATGTCCCCAGCCAAGGTGTTTTTCAAATTCGGCGGCGGTATACTGACTGTCATGGATAAGCACATCGGCGTTTCGGAAAAACCGGAGCATCTTTTCGTTTTCGTCTTTCACCGCCAGTTCCCCCTCTTTTGCCGCATCCTCATTGTAGCCGGGATCGGCGGGGTCTGTGGGGAAGAGGTTACGGAAGGGCTCGTGATCGTAAGCGGTTACTATCGACTTGCCCTGATACTCAAAGCGGTAGCCCAGGCAGAGGATGGGGTGGTTCAGATATTTGGTCGTTACCGAAAGACCTCCCCCCAAATCCAGGACGGTTTCCTTGAGATCCCCGTACTCGATCCGGGCGGCCAGTTCGCCTGCCGTACCGGCCAGTAGCGGTAAGAAAGCTGGACGCCTATTATGGATTCCAGGGTTTCGTCTTCGTAGGAGACAGGCCCCCGGATTCTTAAGTTTGCGCTCGGCGCAAAGAGGGGCGCAAACATAGGGAAGCCCATGATATGATCCCAATGGGTATGGGTTAAAAAGATGTCGATATCAAGGGGATGCTTTTTCAAATCCCCTTCCATGAGCATATCCCCCAGGGGCCTGACGCCGGTCCCCAGATCGACAATCACCAGCCGCTCGCCGGCCCTGATCTCAAGACAGGATGTATTCCCGCCGTACTCGACGGTATTCCTGCCGGGACAGGGAATAGAGCCCCGGACGCCCCAGAACTTAACAGACAACATACAAGCTCCTAAAGTTTAAGAAATATTTTCGCCTTTTCTATTTCGCCGTTCACTACCGGTTCCATTTCATCAAAAATTTCCCGGTTCACATTCAGGGCCGCCCATACGGAAGGATCGGGCTTGTCCGGCCACCTGTCTCCGGAAAAACCTATGTCCATGACGGAGGCAAACCAGTTGGAAACCACAATGCTGTAAAGTATATCCTTAAAGCCGCCTGAATATTCCATGTAATTATGATGATGAATGATGGAATCTCCTACGGGACCGTCAAGCTTCCAGGCGGCCACACTAGAAGCGCCTGAAGTACAGTGGTTCATCCCCAGAATGTTTTCCTCGGCGCGGTACAGGGAGATCCTCTCCCTGTCGGCAGTGCTTACCGTGAGCATGTATTCTTTGGATAGTATCGCGTTGAGGGGAATCTTGCCTATGTCATGAAGAAGACCGGCGGCAAAATATTCCTCCGTCAGCTTGGGATCGATTCCCCGCTTCCGGGCGAGAATTTTGGACGCTACGCCGACGCAGAGGGAATGACGCCAGAAGCCGTCCATATCAAGGCCCCGGAGATCCTGTTTTGAGGAGAGGCCGCTCATAACCGCCGTAGAAAGGGCCAGGTTTTTTACCGTATTAATCCCCAGCATGATTATGGCCCTGACAAGGTTGGTTACCTGCTGGCCCAGGCCGTAATACGCCGAGTTGATAAGTTTGAGTACCCGGCCTACCAGCACCGGATCAAGAGAAATGACATGGTTAAGATCCGCCGGGCTCGTCTGGGGATTGTTGCAGACCTCCAGCACCTTGCTCACCGTGGCAGGGAGGCTCGGCATATTTTTGATATAGGCGTCCAATTTTTCGCCGGTATCATTATTCATGGATGCAGCCCTTCTTCCTCGGGAACCTTTGTTTCGCCGCCCTGTTTAATCACCGCAATAACCGCGTTCATTTTTCGGGTGATTGCCGCGGATAGTTCCTGATCCGGCAAAGAGGAGGCAAGTTGTTCCAGATACGACAGGGTCCCGGCGACTTTCTCCGGGGGAGGCGTTTCGGCGGCGTCTCCTCTTTCCGGAACTTCCGGACGTTCTCCCATCCGTTCTTTAATGTCTTGATAAAGACCCTTCCGGCCCCGCAAAAGGGCGATAAGAAATTCCAGCCCCAAGAGGACGCCGCTGTTGAGAAAATCTTCCCTATCCTTATCCGGAAGCTCCCGGGCAAGCTGTTTAAGATGATTCAGCAGCGCCGCTATCGCTTCGGCCTCCAGAGGTTTGCCCGCTTCCGGAGGGGAAGCATCCTCCAGGGTTACCATGCCCCCGGCGGCTTTCGTCCCGAAAAGCCCGTGTTCCTTGGGCGCGTCTTTCTTCTCAAGAACGGGTTCTTCTCCGGGGGAGGGTTCTCCGTCAGGAACAGCCCCCTCTTCCGGGCGGGGTTCCTCCGGGGGGGAAATTGCTTCCATGGGAATAATTGCTTCGCTCGGGGCGTCTTCTGTTTCCCAAGCCGCCTCGTCCGCGGCGGCCGGTTCACCCTCCCCGGCTTCTTCCGCGGCAGATTCCTCCGGGGACCTCTCCACATCAGGGGAGCCGTCCTCCCCCTCCGGGACGGCAGGATGCTCAAGCCCATCACCGGGGAGAACCGGTTCTTCCTCATAGGGGGAATCTTCCGGGGCCGCACCCTCAGGGAAAAACGCTTCCTCATCCGCTCCGGTTTCCCCGGCAGATTCATCCGGGGACCTCTCCACATCAGGGGAACCGTCCTCCCCCTCCGGGACGGCAGGATGCTCGAGCCCTGCGCCGGGAAGAACCGGTTCTTCCTCATAGGGGGAATCTTCCGGGGCCGCACCCTCAGGGAAAAACGCTTCCTCATCCGCTCCGGTTTCTCCGGGAACCGCCGGAAAGGCTTCCTCCTCCGGCAGGGCGGCGGGATACTCCGCTTCTTCCGCCGGTTCAGGGGGAGGGAGTTCCGGTTCAAGGGGAGGGAGTTCCGGCGCCGGGGACGCCGGCTCCCCGAACACCGGCTCTTCCTCCGGGGGAGGGAGCCGTTCTTCTTCCTGAGGTTCCGGCTGAGGAGGCGGATCGCCCTGGGGCGGCGGCAGGGAGGGGCTTTCGGAAGGCGGCGGCCCGGATAGTGCGCCGGTTTCCGCCGGATCCTCCAGGAGCGCGGGGCCTTCCCCTGCTTCGGGTGTTTCCGAATAAAGCGCTTCCCCGGAAAAGGAACCGCCCCCGGTCGTTTCGTCTTCGTCAAATTCCCCGCTGCCTTCGGTGAACAGGACTTCGGTTTCCTCGTCCGCCGCTTGAGTCATCCCCGCGGAACCCAGGAGCCAGTCCGCGCCGCTTTTATCGCCCCCTGCCGCCTCATCGGCCCCGGAAAGCAGCTTTATATGCTTCTCCCACATTTCCTCGACGATTGAAGAAGAATAGGCGTTTACCGCTTTCTCGTACAATTCCAGGGATTTGTTGAGTTCCGAAAGATCCTCGGCTGTAGCCCGTTTCCCCTGCAAATTGACCAGGGTGTCGGCGGTACGGAGGGCCTTTTCGGTGGACCCGGCAGCCTTGTGGAGCTCCGCCGCCGCGGCCAGCGCCTCGCTGTCATTGGGGTCCGCCCTGGCCAATTCCTCAAAAATCTGAATCCCGTGGGTCCTGTTGCCCATCTCGGCATAAAGCCTGCCCAAAAGCAGTTTGGCCTCCCGGTCATTGGGCCGCCGGGCAAGATAGGCCGTGATGCGCTCTTCCGCTTCCTGGTATTCTTTGCGCTGGAAATGAATATCCGCCAGATCCATCTGGAAGGCGTAATTTCCCGGATCGATAGCAAGGATCTTCTCAAAAGCGGCCTTGGCTTCCTCGCCGCTGCCGCTCACCCGGTGAACCGCCCCCAAAACCCTGAGGGCCGGCACGCTCTCGGGCTCCCATTCCAGGGCCGCCTTTGCCTCTTCCAGGGCTTCGGGATAGCGTTCCATTTTGAGGTATAGCCCGGCCAGACGGATCCTCACCTCGGCGCTGTCCGGCGTAAGCTTGACCAGCTTTTCAAGTTCCCCTATGGCGTCGGCAAAATCACCCGAATCTTCCAGGACCCGTTCCAGGTTCACCACCGCCCTGGTATATTTGCGGTCCGCCTCAATGGCCTGCCGGTAGTTCTGAATCGCCTCTTTGGTGCGGCCCTGATCGGCCAGCACAACCCCCATGTTATTCCGGGCTTCCGCGTTAAAGGGGTCTGCAGCCAGGATGCGGTTAAAGGTATCCAGAGCCTCGCGGTGATGCCCCTGCTTAAAATGCACGATCCCCAGGTTGTTCATCGGCTCAAGCCAGCCGGGCTTGCTCCGCAGGGCGGAACGGTATTCGGCGGCGGCGTCTTTAAGCCGGCCGTTGGCTTCCAGGGCTACACCGTAGTTAAAATGAAGGGTCGGGTTATTGCGATCCTGGGCCAATCCTTTGCGAAAAACATTGAAGGTCTTTTCATATTCTTTGAGCTGGTTGTAAATGGTCCCCAGGTTGTTATAGGCCGGCACATACTTCGGGTCCAGTTCAATGACCTTGGCATACGCCATGGAAGCGGCCTTCAGGTCTCCCAACTCCTTGTGGATGTTCCCGACGTTATAATGAAAGGCCGCCCTGGTCGGGTCCAGATCAATGGCGTCGACCAGGGCTTCCAGGGCTTCCTGCAATTTGCCCTGCCGCCGGAAGATGACGGCAATGTTGTTAAGGGCCTCGATATCCCGGGGATTCTTTGCCAGGAGGATAGTAAATTCGTCGGAGGCTTCCGCAAGCTTCCCCGCCCTGGCCATGGCGGTCCCCAGGAGCAGCCGGGCTTCCCGGTTGTCGGGCATTTTGGCAACGCATTTTTTAAGGAGCCGCTCCGCTTCCTCGTAGTCCCCTAGGCTGACGGCTCCTCTGGCGCGTTCCATCATATCCTTGCTATCGATAGCGTTCATTCAATCTTCCTCAGCGTTCATTCAACCTTCCTCGCCCCTTCGGCCCCGGCAGGACCCGGAGAAGCTTCCGGCAAAGGTCTGGCGGCCGCCTCCCGGGAGAACCCCCCCGGCTCATGCCGCTCGCTATCGGCGGCGCTATAGGCGGCGACCGCGAAATAGTAAAGCCTGCCGTTCTTGAGGCCTTCTATGCGAAGGGCAGTCCTGTTCCCCACGTCCACCGGCGGCTTGACGGCCCCGCCTTCCGCCGCGGAAGGATCCCCGAAATATTCGCCGCTGGAAGTCCCGTAATAGACCAAATATCCCCCCACGTCCCTGCCGGGGCTGGCCCGCCAGGATAATTCCACCGCCCCGTTCCGGGCGGCGGCGGTAAGCTGGGAAGGCGGCAGAGGCGGCTCGGCGCTCAGGTAGACGATCCTCAACTCGTCCAGATAGGGAGTGCTTTCCCCGTCCCCCGAAGGATAGAAGACCGCCGCCGCCTGTACATAGCGGCCAGAAACGCTTTCCGCCGGCTCTACCCCCGGCTCCACCGGAATCCAGGGAACGCCGTCCCAACTATAGGGAGCGTTGCCGGCGCGGACAAAGAACTGAATCTCCGAATAATCCGCGAAACGGAGGCCGCTGTTCCCGGCATAGACGCTTTCGGGAGGAGAGAGGCCGCCGCGGTTTCCGCCTGAAATCCGCCCCCCCAGGGCTTCGATTTTGAGGACCCGGCTCCTCCTGCCCCCCAGGTCCAGGGTCTTGGTTTCCATCCGCCCCCCTTCCAAAGGAAACTTGGTCAGGGCCGGGCTCTCGAGGCAGAGGCTGTAAATGCGGAATTCATCGATCATGCCCGAAAAGAGGCTTCCCAGAACGAAGCGCCCGTCTCCGCCGATCTCCGGGACACAGACATCGCCCCCTTCCCTGCCGGAGGACGTGGTGTACTCCAGGGCTTCGAGCCGGCCGTTTACCAGGTATTCCAGGAGCCCCAGATCCGCGTTAAACCGGAGGAGGTGGTGGCTCCAGACCTGGGGAAGCACCACAGAGCCTGTAAGGGAAACGGTTTTCCTGCCGGGGACCGAAAAGAAATCCAGAAACGTCCACCGGAGCCGGTTTTTCACGACCTCGCATTGTATGCGCTGGGTGGTATACGCCCCTGATCCGTCAGGCTTGGCGGCAGTCCAGGCAAGAATCTGTTCGCCGCTCTCCATGTTCATGGGGAAGAGCCAAAATTCTATGGAAAAATCCCCGATCATCTTGCCGGGAGCGAAAAGAGCCTCCTGCTTCGGCCGCAACACCAGGGGGCCCTCACCGGAAGCCCCGGAAACCGCGGCCCCCGAGAAACGGGCCGCCCCCTCCCCCGCCCTGGTCCAGGGCCGGCCGGACCTGGCGAGATCCGGAGAACGCTCCGCACGATACCGGCCCGTGGCGTCCTCAAACCTGAGCGGGTTCCCCTGGTCAAAGGAAAGGGAAAGATCGACCGCCGGTTCTATCGAATCATCCCCCGGAGCCTCGCCGGCCTCCGAAGCGAGCACCAGCACCGGATGGGGTCTGGCCAGGGAGACCTCGGTTATGCCGAAACGGACGCCCACGGCATCCCAGCCGAAGGAGGAACCGATGCGAATGGTCTTTTCCCCCGCCCCAAAGAGGGCCGGACAAAGGCAGAGTGAACAAAAAATGATACTACAGCATGCTTTTTTCATAGATGCCTTCTATATCTATCGGTAAAAGCAAAAGAGAGATTAACCAGGAAGGGACTAAATTGTGCCCGGGAACTATAGCCACGGTACAGCCCCGGACCCCACGAGGATTTAACCACGGACCGCACGGACCACACGGACCGTTCCGCGGACCATAGGAGAATTTAACCCCGAAAGGCAGGAAAAAGCCGCCCCCGCCGCGGCTAGTCGGCGGAATTAACCAATTCCAAGCCGGAATGGATCCATTTGGAGTTGAAATGGATCCATTTGGAGT
>JAISRW010000258.1 GCA_031273405.1 Treponema sp. | reverse complement strand
CCTTGTTCCTCTCAACACGCTTGCCTGTGGGTTACCGGGCGGGTCAGTGGTTATTATGTCCCCGGATTTTTGTCCCTCGGCTCAAGTTAATCCGTGAAAATCTGCGTTAATCCACGGATGTGGTTAATTCGTCCGTGGACCTGTCCGTGGGGTCAGTGTGGTCCGTGGTTATTCTCAAATTTCCTTCCTTTTTTGGCTTAAATTTAAGAGTTATAGGTCAAGATTAGCCCGCATACCCCTCCCTCCGTCTTCCCCGTTCCCCTTCTTTCATGGTACTATGAGGCGGAATGTAAGGAAGCGTCTGTTATGAAACCTTTGGGGGTTTTGCCGGCTTTATCGCCCGCGGTTTTGATCGTTCTCCTTTCCTGTACGGCAGGGCCGGCTGTCAGAGTCGTCCCCGACAGCCCGACGGCCGCCGAGGCGGGGCGGATCGCCCTCGAACGGACTTATTCGGAGATGGATTTGATCGCCGCAAGGATAAAACAGAACGGGGGAGGGGTAAAAAAATATTTTGTTCTTGACGGGAATGCGGACATCATCGTCAAGGGCGGCCTTGAGGACGCTCCGGGGTATGAGATTGTCTATAACCTGGGAGACGCGGCGGCGGAGTCAGGCGGACTGCGGGTTGATTTTACCCTTACCCAAACATCCTCGGGCCTTAGCCGGCGGGACAGTTTTGTCTGGGTCCCCGGAACGGGAGACGCGGGGCTGCTTCTTTCTTTTGATGATACCTATATGGAAACCTGGGAAAAATACTTTGACCTCTTTGCGCGCTACGGGGCCAGGGTTACGTTTTTTATCCAGGGGGATTTTTCCCCCTTCTGCTACGAAGCCCTCCGCCGGGGCCACGACATAGGCTACCACAGCCTGAATCATCTTGACCTGCGGAAACAGTCCCGGAAAAAGTTCGACGAAGAAACCCTCCTGGGGGCCGGGAGCTTTCGGGAGTCCGGCATTGCCCTTTCGGCCTTTGCCTATCCCTTCGGTTTCTCCGAGCCCTGGATGCACGAGGCCCTGCTGGAAACCTATTCCGTACTCAGGGGCTACGGGGTTACCTTCAGGCTTTACGACAAGAACGCAATTTCTTCAAGCTATATCATCTCCAAAGCCGTGGACAATACGGTGATCAAGGGAGAAGACCATTTCGACCGCCTTATCGCCGTCATGCTCAGAACCGCCAAGTTCTTGGGGCTGGTCCTTCCCCTGACGTCTCACGACATTTCCGACGACGCCCTCTGGGGCATCACCCCCCGGCGCCTTGAATATCTCCTTAAAACCGCGTCGGCCCTGGAACTGCGGTACTACCTCTACCGGGATTTCGCCAGGGATCGCAGCGCCTCGCCGGTAACGCGGTAGGTGGTCCATTCCGAAAGGGGAAGGGCGCCCTGGCTTTTGTAGAAGGCGATGGACGGCTCGTTCCAGTTGAGGCAGGCCCATTCCAGGCGGCCGCAGTCCCGCTCTACCGCGATTTCGGCGATCCTGGCGAGCAGGAGCTTTCCCAGCCCCTTGCCGCGGAATGCGGGTTTGACAAAAAGGTCTTCGATGTAGACGCCGGGCTTTCCCGTAAAAGTTGAAAAAT
This sequence comes from Treponema sp., assembly GCA_031273405.1. The sequence goes on along the minus strand of JAISRW010000258.1, from coordinate 1,173 downwards.
TATGAAAGTAAAGGGCAAAGCCCGCGGGGGCGCCCTGGTATTCGCAGATGAGGGTCTCGCCTAGCTTCTGTTCAAAGAGGGCCTTTCTCAATCCTTCCTCGGTAGCGCTCACCTGGTCCAAAAGATCTTCGTATTCCGCAAGCCCCCGGATAAATTCCATGATCAGGGGAATGTCCCCTTCCCCGGCAAAGCGCAGGACAACGTCTTGTGCGTTCATGTGTTCCCTTGCGCCTACTGGTACATGATGATGTAGGGCCTGGGGTTCAGGGCGAATACATCCCTGGGGGAAAGAAGGGGGCTGTCGTATCCCGCGCCGGGAATGCCGGATTCGTAAAAGAGCTTAAAGCCCTTGATGGGCATGTTTGCGGCCTGGGCGTTGTACTCGTAGGATTGTTTTTTTACCAAAGGACTGCCGAATCCGTCGGCGCAGTGAACCAGCCTGACCCGGTGAAAGCCGCTTTGGACCTTGTCCCTGGCGCTGATCATGCGCCAGTTAAACTGATGAATCACCAGCATGCGCTCGCCGGGGATATGGTTCTCGATGATGTATGCTTCCATGACCCGCTGGGCCTGGTTTATTTCCTCCGCCGATACCGTGCCGATTTCCTGCATGGGCTTGGTGGTTCGCCATTCGGGGTCCAGGGCCAGATGGACGTTGGGGTATGCGAGCCAGGGCAGCATTGCCTTGAGGGAATCCACCGGATTATACCGGCCTATCTGGTGATCGATGAATACGAGGATGTCGTTCGCCAGGGCGAATTCAATGTACTCCTTGAGCACCGATTCCCTGATAATGCCAATCTCCCCCTCCGGCCATACGGTTCCGTAGATTATATAGAAAGCCTTGAGAACCCCCCGCCCTCCGCCGGCGGCCCGGTATTCTTCGGCCAGGGCGCTCAGTCGCCGGTTGAGTTCCTCTTTGGAATGACGGCCGAGGATGCCCATGTTTTTGGAAAGGGGATGGCCGTAGAAGGCAAGAATATCGTTGTTGAGCAGGAGGGAGCCCGTTTCGTTCCTCCCCGGGGAGGGGAGTTCGCTTTCCGCCGCGACCCAGTAAGGCCGGGCCGTTTCCCGGGCGGCCAGGGCTTCCAAACGGGCGCTAAAAAAGGCGGCAGGGAAAACAGCGGCCCCCGAAGGGTTTTCGCCTCCCGGAGGATAAACGGAAACGAAAAG
>JAISRW010000234.1 GCA_031273405.1 Treponema sp. | reverse complement strand
TGAGGCTTTCCCAAAACTTCAGTTTTGGGAAAGCAACCTTAAATTTAAATGAAAAAGCGGGCTTTGGGCCGCTTTTTCGGAAGCTTTTCCCAAAACTAACCGAGTTTTGGGAAAAGCTCACATGAATCAACATATCTCGGGGTAAGCCCTAAACTTGGCCCGCAACTCGATGTTTGATTACCATTCCCCAAAAATAAAAACCGCAAAGGCGCGGAAGGGAAGAAAGAGAAGAAAAACAGAGCTAATCTTCCTGTTTTCATCCCTTCTTCGCAGCGCGGTTTTCTTCTTCGAAATTGAGCGCCTCCGGGGTATTTCGGGGCTAAACCCGCACTTCCAGATCGAAGCCGGCCCTGGCGAAGACAGTGCCCCGGACAAGGACGCCGGGCGAGAGCTCCCGGCCGCTGCTGATCACCGCGGCGCCGTCAACTTCAGGGGCTTGGCAGGGGAGGCGGCCCAGGTAGAGGCCCTCTTCGCCTTGGATCTTTTCTTCGACCAGGGTTTCGAAGCTCAGGCCCACAAAGCGATCCATCTGCCTTTCGGTGAGGGGAATCTGCCGCTCTTCGACGATTCGCTTCCGTTCCAGGGCGGTTTTTTTGGCCGCCCGGCCCTTCATCGCATAGGCCGGGGTATCTTCCTCCCGGGAATAGGCAAAACAGCCCAGCCAGTCCAGCCGGACTTTCTCCTGGAAATCCAGCAGCCGACTGAAGTCTTCCTCAGTTTCCCCCGGGAAGCCTGTCATAAAGGTAGAGCGGATCACCGCGCCGGGGAGGCGGCAACGGATGGCCGCCGCGAGGGCGAGGTAGGTTTCGGCGTTTCCCCGGCGTTTCATGGCCCTGAGGATTTTTTCAGAGCCGTGCTGAAAGGGGATGTCAAAGTAGGGCAGGATGCGCGGATCTTCCGCCATAATCTCCAGGATTGGAAGGGGGAAATTATCGGGATGGATATAAAGGAGCCGGACCCAGAATTCTCCCGGTAAGGCTGAAAGGGATTCTAAAAGCTCCGGCAGCCTCCCGGCCCCGCCCCGATCCCTGCCGTAGGAGCCAATATCCTGGCCTATGACGCAGAGCTCCTTGACGCCCCGGCCCAGGAGGGCTTCGCATTCCCGGAGTATATCCGGGACGGTCCGGCTTTGGAGGCCTCCGCGGATCAGGGGGATGGCGCAGAAGGCGCAGCGATTATCGCAGCCCTCGCTGATCTTGACATACGCCGAACCGGGCAGAGACAAGAGGGGCCGCTTTCCCGCCTCCGCCTTCTCCCCTCCCGTCCCTCTCCCCCCCTCCAAGCCTAGCAGCCTGCCCGCCGCCTCGCTTATCCCCGCCGGATCGGCGGCGGCGAAGAGGGAGTCCGCTTCGGGGAGGGCCTCGGCCAGTTCCGGGGCGTAACGCCTGGCCAGGCAGCCTGCCAGGAGGATCTTCTTTTCAGGATAAAGCCTGCGCCAGGAAAGAACCGCGTTGATGGATTCCTGTTTGGCGCTTTCGATAAAACCGCAGGAATTGACGATCACCAGATCCGCCGTCCCGGCTTCTTCCGCCTGGACCCAGCCGGAGCTATTAAGGACGGCCATCATGGTTTCGGCGTCAACCTGGTTTTTTACACAGCCCAAGGGATCCAAAAAGTAACGCATCGGTTTGGGGAACTTCCACCCCGGCCTATTCCAGCCGGGCCAGAATCAGCCGGTAGCGGTTTTCGTCGTCCCTCACCCAGCGTATATCCGCTACCACTACCTCGCCGGCCCCGCCCAGTTCCACGGGAACCGTCCTGCCGCCGCCTATGACCTGGAGCTTGACCGCCTGGGCGTTGGACGCCCACAAGCGTATGCCGTTCTGGGCGGGGACGCTTAATTCGTTGGAGCGCTGGAAGTACTGCTCGTTCCGGCCCTGGCGATCCCGCTCGAAGAGTATCTCCCAGCGGAAGAGGCAGTAGCTTTGAAACGCCGCCTGTAAGGTAAAGGGGAAAGCGCCGGGGCTGGAAAAAATCACCGGCGCCGCCGCGGGACCGGCGCTTCCCGCATTAATGACCTCGGCGGGAAGCACCGGCGCCGTTCCCTGGGGTGCGCCCGATGCCGTCTGGGCAGGGACGCTTTCCAGTTCGAAGCGCAGCAGCGCCCCGGTGGCGTCGCTGTTCCGCACAAAATCCGCGGCGATGATCCGCAGTTCCCCGAAGCCGTCGCTGTTGAGGTCAACGGTTACTTCCTGGCTCAAATCCAGCCTGACAGAGCCGCCGGGGGTGGCAATGGTTACCGCGTCGCCGAGGCCGCTCAGTTCCAGTCTGTAGGTGTCGTCTTCCAGGGGAATCAGTATCGAGTCCCCCGGATAAAACCTCCGTTCCAGGAAAGCGTTATTCATGGTGTATTCTTCCGTCTTCCTGACGACCGTTTTTTCGGGGGCTTTTGGGGGCCGGTTGACAAAGAACCAGACCCCCCCTCCGGCAAGAGCCAGCGCTGCCAGGACAAGGGCGGTAACCGCGAATATCTTCGGCGCCTGGGAAGGGGATCTGAGAAGCTGTTCCACCGGCATCGGCTGTTCCTGAATTTTGAGGGCACGGTAGAGGGAAAGCAGCTCGCCCGCATCCAGCCCCAGGTATTCGCCGTAATTCCTGAGAAAACCCAGGATATAAGCCTCCCCGGGGAAAAGGGAGAAATTTTCCATTTCCAGGGCTTCCAGATAACGAGAGGCAATATTGATTTCCTGGCTTACATAGTCGTAGCTGAAGCCCTTGCTTTCGCGGGCGGTCTTTAGCTTATTACCCAGGGGTTCCACGGCATTCCTCCTTGCAAGTTATAGGATGCAAACCGCCGCCCTACTCGGTTTCTCTGAACATAAAATTATTGTACACATTGGCGGAAGCCGGCGAATCGTAGATAAACCGGCCTTCCGGAATTCCGAGATTGGTCCTG
>JAISRW010000072.1 GCA_031273405.1 Treponema sp. | reverse complement strand
TTCTTCGCCGTGCGGTATCTCGGTCCGGTAACGTCCGCAAGTGCCTGTCTCTGTTTCATAGTCAACTCCATGCTGCCCCCAAAATTTTTGCTTTAGGGTTTGATTGTAGTTGGCTATGGTTAGATTTTTACTTAGGATTCTCAGGTCCCCTTGGTTAGATTTAACGTAAGGCTATGCGAGGCCTTGATTTAGCCCGTAAAGAACCGTATAGTAATAGCAATGGGCATCCTTACCAGTCAGAAAATCACCCTCTACTATGAACGCTTTAAGGCCATAGATGTCACCTTTACCAAAGAAATAGTTCAGGTAACCAGACTGATTACCAATCAGGTATATCTAAAGTGTGTCGGCGATTTTTGGCCCTGTGTGATCTATTCAAGCTCCTTTCAGGGGGCAAAAATTGTAGCGAATATACGTTCAGGAATTCTGCGAAAACTGGAACAGGCCAACAATATGGCAAGCCTCAGGTTTTGTTTTAAAAGCCCTGATACCGGTAATCCGGTAACCTTCTTTGTGACGTGTCGATCCGTGGGCTATGCCCCCTATGCGGGTTCCGATGACGCAGCCATCTTTTCCCTCCAGTTTACCCAGCGGCCCCCCGATGACCTGATCGAAATCATGGGGCGGATCCTGGACGCCAACGTAAATTCCACCAAAAGGCGGGAAGAACGTATCCTCATCACTGCCGATTCCACCCGGCGGCTGAATCTGCTTTCCAAGGAAAGCGCCGTTTTTATCCAGGGCGTACCCCGGCGCTGTATTCTGCGGGATCTTTCATTTTCCGGGTCCAAGCTCGTCATGATAGGGGTTGCGAAATTCCTGGTAGACCGGGAAGGGGCCCTGCGGGTGGACTTCGACGACCCTAGGGAGAGCTTCCTGATGCGGGGAAAATTCCTGCGTTCCGAAGCCATCGAAGGCCGGAAGGACCTCGTAGCCCTGGCTATGCTCTTTGACGAAAACCTGGTACCCATGGGCTATAAAATCAGAATCAACGATTTTCTCGGCCAAACCAGGGCCGCAGAGAGGGGTTCTGAAGATAAGGTAGTCCAGGTAGACAGAAGGCCCGCCCCCAAGCCGGTGGCCGCCGCGGAACCGCCGGCCAAACCCGCCGGGGAGGCAAAGCCGGCGGCGCCCGAAGCCAAATCCGAACCGCCCGGCGCCGAAGCGTCCGAAGACTTCAACCTGGACCTCGGCTAAAATGAAAAGCAGCCGTATAGTTTTTTTGCCTGTCCCCGGTTCCCTGGAGGAGGAAATCAGAACCTTCTCCCTCGGTCACGGGCGCCGCGGCGGAACTTTTACGATAGATCCCGCTATTCCCCTTCCGGTAGAGCTGGAAGAAGAAGAATCCCTGGCGGAACTGGCGGAAAGGCTTTCCTGGGAGATGATCCTTTCGGGGATGATCCGCGTTGTCGCCTCCCCCGTTCCTGAGCTAAAGCCCCATTGGATCGGCTATTACCGCTCTTTTGTCCTGGCGGTAAAGCCTGAAATTTACGATGAATTTACCGGTGCGGCCATTGTCAAGGCAAAGAACGGCGACTTCGATATGGCCCTGGAGATCATCCTTGCCCTGGAAGGGCTCTTTCCTATGGCCCCGGGACCGGCCCTCAACAAGGCGCTTATCCTGGAGGATATGTCGGCGGATCTCGAAAAAAAAGGCCGCGCCGGGAAAGCGGAAAAGCTCTACGTCCGGGCCGCCGAAGCCTACCAAAGGGTCTTGTCCCTGGAACCGGTTCTTCCCGACGCCCTCTTTAACGCCGGCTTTTTCTTTATGCGCCGGAGGGACTATGGGAAAGCCCGGGAATATTTTTCCGCCTACCTCCCCCTGGCGGATGATCCTGAAAAGCAGGAAAAGGCCCGGAGTCTGGTAAAAGAGATCAGGAACCGGGCCCTGGACGATGACGGCTTCCTCGAAGCCTTGGATTTCATCCGGCAGGGAGAAGAACAGAAGGCTCTTGAGTCAATCCGGCCCTTCCTTGAAGAGCACCCCACGGTCTGGAACGGCTGGTTTGTCCTGGGCTGGGCCTTAAGGAAGCTGGGCCGCTGGCAGGACGGCCTTGAATCCTTTAAAAAAGCCCTGGAACTGGGGGGCGGCAACAGCGACACCAAAAACGAAATGGCTATCTGCCTCATGGAACTGGGGGATCTTTCCGGCGCCGGGAAGGAACTGGAAGCCGCCCTCAGGGAAGAGCCGGAAAACATCAAGATCATCTCCAACCTCGGGGTCCTGGCCGGGAAGGCCGGGGATCGTCAAAAAGCGGCGGCCTTTTTCCGCACCGTTTTGGAACTTGCCCCGGATGATCCCATGGCCAAAGCCTGGCTTGAAGAATTTTAAACACAGACCTCACGGACGAATCAGCCAACCCTGCCGCATGAGCTAAACTTGACCCATAAATTTTCCGGTTTTCTGAAAAGTATGATATATTATCCTAAAAGTTATAGAAGGGAGGGCGTTATGTTAGGAGGGGGAACGTTTCAATATGGCGGAAGAATTCGCCAGTCGGAGAAATCGCCCGGCTTGCCGTAACGGGCCGCGTTCCGCAGGGACTCTAGCAGTTTGTTGCGCTTCGCGCGCATGAAACCTCCAAAAATCGCCTGCAAGGCGATTGCGAACCTACGGTTCGATTTACCTTACAAACTGCGTTCGAACCTTTGGTTCGCGGATGCCCAA
>JAISRW010000268.1 GCA_031273405.1 Treponema sp. | reverse complement strand
ATCAGGAAGAAACCTATCACAAGAACTGACAAAACATAAATTACCGCTTCAAATATTTTCTGAATTTTTTTCGGAAAGAAATCAACCACAATATCAATCGCCACATGGCTTTTAAGCCTGAAACCCGCTCCGGCGCCGAAGAACACGACAATCACTATGCAGAAAAGCTGGAATTCCTCCCCCCAGATAACCGGCCGGCTCACAATGTAGCGCATGACCACCGCAAAAAAAGTGAAGAGGATAAGGGCCGCCAGGGTCACGCAGGCAAGCGCCAGATCCAGATTCAACAACAGATTCAGTACTTTTTTCCGCACAGGTACACCCCTCACACCGATTTGGAACCCTGTTAGTTAATAGCGTCTGTCTATAATTACGGATCATTTCATTATAGACAGACTTGGATCGCGATTATTTTCCTGATTTTGCCCCGGAAACAATGTCATAGAGACCGGGGGTCCACATGCTTTTTATTTCCGGCATATCGTAGAAAGAGCGGGCCTTCGCCTGGAAGGCCGGGATATCAACATTGATAACTTCAACGCCTTCAGCTTTGTATTTGGCGACGGTTTCGTTGGTGATTTTTTCGTACTGGGTGTTGTTCCATTCGGAGGCTTCCACCCCGGAATCCACGAGCCATTTCTGCTGCTGGGGGGTGAGGGAATTGAAGAAGATTGTTCCGCAGAACCAGCTTGTCAGCAGCTTGATATGCCCGTCCAGGGTGAGATATTTTGCCACCTCGTGAAATTTCCCGCCGTAAAGTACGGAGAGGGGGTTTTCTACACCGTCGATAACTCCCTGCTGCAGCGCCGTATAGACTTCGCCCAGCGGCAACGGCGTAGGATTGGCACCCATGACTTCGGTGCCCTTTACCTGTATCGTGTTTGCCGGCACCCGCAGCTTAAGCCCCCGGAAATCGTCGACAGTGCGTATGGGCCTCTTGGTCAGGGTGTGCCGGTCGCCGTAGATAAAGTTCGCGGCCAATACCTTTAGGCCCTTGCCTTCCAGAAGTTTCATTTGGGAAGCCCACCAGTCGCTGCGGAGCAGATTCCACGCCTCATCCCAGGTGGTGAAAAGATAGGGCGCCATGGTTATACCCAGGTCGGGAACGCCCCGGTCCGCAAAGAACGCGCCGTCGGCGAGGGTGATCACGTTCATTCCCGCCAGCATCTGATCGATGATTTCGTTCTTGGTCCCCATTTGGCTGGAGGGGAAAATTTCCATGATCATGGCGCCGCCGGATTTTTGTTCCAGCAGCCTTTTCCATTCATGAATTGCCAGGTCCACCAGTTCGCCGGGATTGTTCTCGTAACCGATCTGAACCACCAGCGGTTTCGCCGCGGCGGCCTGAGCGCCTCCTCCCTGGGCTCCGGCTCCGGCAAATACCGTCCCTGCCGTCAGGATCAGCGCCAAAGCCGGAATTATTATTTTCTTCATATCGTCTTCCTCCTGGATAAAGAAAAAATTTAAACCAAACCAAGTTTGGTTGATTTTACAATTCTACATATATACAAGTGAAGTATACATCGGGACTCAGGGGGCTGTCAATAAAAATCTTGCAAATAATTCGTAACTACTTAGGGGGGCGGCTGCCAGGTTTTTAGACTAAAAACATGAGCCATAAATTTAAGGTCCGCGGCGCAGAAGAAAAAAATGAAACTCTCCGCCTGCTTTACATGCCTAACCTTTTAGTATAGATTCTTCATGTATGATTAGCCTGAAGCTATACGCGTATAACGCTATTAAAGAAAAAATTATTCACTGCCAATATCCTCCGAACGCTTTACTGAACGAAGAGATCATCAAACAGGATCTCCATGTCAGCCGCACGCCCATCAGGGACGCCCTGGGTCGTCTGGAGCAGGAGAGCATCATCAAAATACTTCCCAAAAGGGGTATCCTGGTTACGGGCATTACTTCCAGAGACGTCAACCAGATATTTGAGACCCGCCTCCTTATCGAGCCCTATATGATGAACAAATACGGCAAGACCATAAGCCCCGGAGTATATAGGGAATTCCTCGATTTTTTTTCCATCGATACCGACGCGGTTTACACGGACAAGGATAAGGTAAACCAAAAAGACAACGATTTTCATCTGCTGTTTATCACCGCGTCGAACAACCCTTATCTTATTCAGGCAAACGAATATCCTTTTTTTCAGGATATGAGGCTGCGTATTTTAAGCGCCAGCATGGGGGGAGATCGGATCAGTACTTCGCAAAAGGAACACTTGGCAATAGCCCGGTGGTGCTGTGAAAAGGATTGGAAAAACGCCGCCAAGGCCCTCAAAGAACATCTGGTGTTTTCCAGAAAGAGAGCCCTGGATGTAGTGGGCAGCCTGAAGAGAACTCCTATATTATTATCGGCGGTATAAAAGGATGGCTATCCGCGGCCTTCTATCTCCGGCCCTTTATCTCCGACCCTCTACGGCGTCACCATAAATTTCCTTCGCCGTTAAAGGCCCAGGGTTCCGGCTCCGTCTCCACCGTGATCCTCGGATTCTTTTCCGCTTCCGAGCGCATGGCCTCGGAGATCCAAAAATTTTCCGTATGGAGGCTGTCGGCGATGCGGATGATCCGGGGCCTGGATTTGTCCAGACCCGTGCAGGTCCTGAGGGCTAACTGCACCGCTTCCCTGTCGGTATCGAGGATGCAGGGGATACGGACAAACTCAAGGCTCCTGGCGGTGATAACATTTACGTAGGTGGCTTCGTAATCTATCTTGTTGAAAAGCCGCCGGGTTATGGTGTGGGCTGCCCCTATTCCAACAGCGGCGCCGTGAGTCGCCTGGGTAAGATCCAGCACCACCGTCCTCTGGCTTTTTAACCCCCCGGACACAAAGGGGGAACAGGGGCTGGCCCCGGTGACATTGGGGTCCATCCCGTCGCCGGAAATATCCTTCCCTATGCGGTCTATCACCAGGACATCGGTCTCGGCAAAGGGAATCAGCGGGAGGTGGCTCCGGGCCTCTTCCAGCAAAGTCGGTTCCGCCTGATCTATTTCGTCGGGACGAAGGGCCGCGAATTTACAGGTCTCGCCGTAAGCGTTTTCGAGTATCCCCAGGCCCAGAACTATGGGGGCGTTTTTGAGGATGCAGCGGCCGAAAAGGGGCACCAGGTGGGCCATGCGGCCGAAACCGGCCTCGTGGCAGATGTCGGCGCCCTCGCGTTTCCCCAGGCCTATGGTCATCATCTTCATAAAGCCGCTCTCGTAGGGACCGTGAAAATCCGTGTGGGGTTTGATCCGCGCCGCCAGGATGATGCCGTCCGCTTCCGCCGCGTTACGGTCAATCCGCACCGAATGGCCCTCGCCGGTTTTGCCGATCACCACGGTTTC